>JASFSI010000021.1:0-12173 GCA_050114495.1 Lysobacterales bacterium
TCATTTCTCGGTGGCCGCTTCGTTCGGCAACGTGCACGGCGTGTACAAGCCGGGCAACGTGAAGCTCCGCCCCGAGATTCTCAAGAATTCGCAGACGCTGGTCCAGCAGACCCACGGCACGGGCGTCAACCCGCTGCACCTGGTGTTCCATGGCGGTTCGGGTTCGGAGAAGTCCAAGATCGCCGAGGCGGTGAGCTACGGCGTGTTCAAGATGAACATCGATACCGACACCCAGTTTGCTTTCTCCAGGCCGGTCGGCGCCTTTGTGAATGAGAACCCGAAGGCCTTCCTCTACCAGGTCGACCCGGACGACGGTACGCCGTACAAGAAGCTTTACGATCCGCGCAAATACCTGCGTGCAGGAGAGACGGGCATCGTGGATCGTCTGCAGGAAGCCTGTGACGACCTGGGCTCCAAGGGTCATTCCATCGCCTCCGGCTGAAGCAGACCGGGGCCAGGGCAACGGTCTTGCGCTGACCCGGTTTTCCGGTCCTTATAAAAAAGCCGGGCCTTGAAAACAGGCCCGGCTTTTTTGACATTGCGAACCGGTGTTTACTGTCTTTTTGACTTGTAGAGCCGGTTTTCTTCGCATTCCATCTGTTCCGCGAACAGGGCGTCGATGGCGTCCGATTCCTCGGATTCCGCGTCCTTTGCCTTGGCCCAGGCGACCATGTCCGGGTAGGCATCGACGAACATGAATGTTTCCTGGTTGCCGACGACAGCCGTCAGCATGTAACTGTTCACGTCCTCGGTGCCGGCCGTTTTGCGCGTCAGGGCCAGCCATTTGTCATTGGTGGCTTCGACGTCTTCCATTTTTACGCCATCGTTCAATTCGCATTTCCAGAACTCGACCACGGACGTATGGTCATCCGCCATGGACAGGGCCGGTGCGACCAGGAACGCGATAGCCAGAATTACTCTCTTCATGTTTGCTCTCCTCGATTTGAATGCATGCTCGTACGCGGCATGTCCCGCAAGTATAGTTAATCTTTTGAAAAATACCGGGTCCTGCGTAGAATCAGCCGAATGCCGCTCGTTCAGCATTCAGACCTGCCGACATTCGACCGCCTCAAGGAAACCGGTCACGAGGTGCTGACGCTCGACCGCGCCATGCACCAGGACATCCGGGAACTCCATGTCGGCTTTCTGAACATGATGCCGGATGCCGCCCTGCAGGCCACCGAGCGTCAATTCATTCGCATGGTGGGCGGCTGCAACCGAATCGCTCAGTTCTATGTTTATCCGTTCTCGCTGAAAGGTCTGCCGAGATCCGCCGAAACGCTGGAATACATCCGGCGGTACTACGCCTCGTTTGACTCGCTCAGGGAAGCCGGCCTGGACGCATTGATCATCACCGGCGCCAACGTGGAGAATCCGCGCCTTGAAGAGGAAACGTTCTGGGATCCCCTGATGGAGGTCGTGGACTGGGCGCGCGAAAATGTCGCCTCCACGCTGTGTTCCTGCCTGGCGACGCACGCGGTGCTTCAGCGGTTTTACGGTATCGAGCGCCGGCCGCTGCCTGCCAAGCGCTGGGGTGTGTTCGGTCACCGGATTACCGCTGCGGACCATCCGCTGCTGCGCGGAGTCAATACGCGTTTTGACGTGCCGCACTCGCGCTACAATGACATCAGCCGGGAACAGCTGGAAAATGCCGGGCTCTCGGTGCTTGTCGAGAGTGCAGAAGGCGGCGTGCACATGGCGGTTACCCGGGATCATTTTCGCGGCGTGTTTTTCCAGGGGCACCCGGAATATGACGTCACCAGCCTGCTCAAGGAATACAAGCGCGAGGTTCTGCGTTATCTCAACGGTGAAACGGGCCGGTCCCCGCCGTTTCCGCAGCACTTTTTTCCCGAGGCTGCCCGGGCGGCGGCCGATCGCTTCATGTCGCAGGCGCAAACTGCGATCCGTTCAGGACGGCCGGTGCCGGAATTTCCTGAAGCCCGCATCGCGGCGTTGCTGGACAACACGTGGGGCGACAGCGGACGGGCCATCATCAGCAACTGGCTGGGGCTCGTATACCAACTCACCAACCTCGACCGCCGAAAACAGTACATGGACGGCGTCGACCCGGCTGATCCGCTGGGAATGAAGGATTCGGCTTAGGAGTCTGCGCACGCGGGCGACTTGAAGAGCCGCCAACCGGGCTTTCTCCAGGAATACCGGAACAGCGTGGTTCGTCGCATGGGCGAGCTACTGCAGAAAGAACACATCATCGAGAGGACTAATGATGAAAGACCAGACACTTGCCATTCACGCCGGCTTCAAGGCCGATCCTGAAACGCGTGCCACTGCGGTGCCGATATACCAGACCGTGGCATACGCTTTTGACGACGCCAGCCACGGCGCCGACCTGTTCAACCTCGAGGTGCAGGGAAACATCTACACCCGCATCATGAACCCCACGACCGACGTTCTGGAAAAGCGCTGCGCGGCCCTCGAAGGCGGAATCGCGGGACTCGGACTGAGCGCCGGCAGCGCGGCCATCAATTACGCCGTGCTGACGCTCGCCGAAGCGGGAAACAACATCGTCACGATTCCGCAGCTGTACGGCGGCACGTATACCCTGTTCCGGCACATGCTGCCCCGGCAGGGTATCGACGTCCGTTTCGCCGAAAACGACAGTGCCGAGGCCGTGGCGAAACTGATCGATGAAAAAACCACGGCCGTGTTCTGCGAGTCCATCGGAAACCCGGCGGGCAACGTCGTGGATATCGAGGCGCTGGCCGACATGGCGCACGATCACGGCGTGCCGCTGATCGTCGACAATACGGTCGCGACACCGGCGCTGATCAAGCCGATCGACTGGGGTGCAGACATCGTGGTCAGTTCCCTGACGAAGTACATGGGCGGCCACGGTAACTCGTTGGGCGGGATGATCGTGGACAGCGGTGAGTTTCCCTGGGCCGATTATCCCGAAAAATTCCACATGCTGAACGAGCCGGAAGCGTCCTACCACGGCGTGGTCTATACGCAGGCGATGGGCGCGGCGGCTTACGCGGGTCGGGTTCGAACCGTGGCGCTGCGCAACACGGGTTCTGCGATCAGCCCGATGAATGCGTTTCTGATCCTGCAGGGCATGCAAACCCTGCCGTTGCGCATGGAACGGCACTGCGATAACGCGCTGGCCGTCGCCCGCTACCTCCAGGAGCACCCGATGGTGGAGTGGGTGAATTTTGCCGGCCTGCCGGACTCACCGTATTACGACCTGGCGCAGAAATACACTGGCGGAAAACCCTCGGCCCTGTTGACCTTCGGCATCAGGGGTGGTTTCGATGCCGGCGTGAAGTTCTACGATGCTCTGGAGTTGTTTCTTCGACTGGTGAATATCGGCGACGTGAAGTCGCTGGCCGCGCACCCGGCTTCGACCACGCACCGCCAACTCTCGGCGGAGGAACTGGCGGCGGCAGGCGTGACGCCGGACATGATCCGGCTCTGCATCGGCATCGAGGATATCGAGGATATCATCGCCGACCTGGACCAGGCCTTGAATGCCGCGAAATAGGTTGATGGCTTCCACCGGGGCGGCTGAGCTGTTTTATTTCCATGGCTTCAACTCGGCCATACCGAAAGACCTGGCGAGCAGCCCCAAGCTTGCCGCGGTGGCGGATTTCTGCCGGGCGACGGATTGCCGTTTCCTGCCGCAGAACATCGACTACCGGCGGGCGAATGAACGGGCTCGAACCCTGCTGCGGCAGGTGGACCCTGCGGCGGAACGGGTGATATTCTGCGGCGGTTCGATGGGCGGCTGGTTCGCGCGCATCATGCAATTGCTGCTCGCCGCAGAACGCCCGGGCCTGTGCATTGAAGCGGTGGCTTTCAACCCTGTTTTCAACCTGTCCGAGTTCAGCCATTACCTCGAAGGGCCGCAGACCAATTACGTCACCGGCGAGAAGTACGAATTCTGCCCCGGTCACGCTGAGCGGCTGGTGATGCTCGAGCAAACCGTCGACTACACCTCGGGCCTCCCCTACTGGGTCTTCGTGGACCGCGCAGACGAGACCATCAGCGCCCGACTCAGCGAACGTTTCCACGCCGGTTTTGCCCGTTTCACGGCGTTTGACGGAGGCTGCCACAGTTTTGACCATGCCCGCGAAGCGCTGGAAATTTTTCAGCCCGGTTGCTGGAACACGGCTGAGCAGTGCTAGAATGTCCGTCCCTTTCAACGGACGAAATCGAGGATCAGGGCTATGTTCGACAAGCACAAGGGCAATCGCCCGTCGGCTCAGGAAGAACCTGCAAAGAAAACCGCACCTCCGATGACCAGCACGCCTCCCGCGGCTTCAACGACAACGGAATCCGTTGCGATGATCGGTGAGGGCATCAGTGTGACCGGCGACGTGAGCGCAACTTCCAACCTCAAGGTCGGCGGCCTTATCGAGGGTCGCAGCGTGAGCAGTTCACAGAACGTGGAAGTCTCGGAGGCCGGCATCGTCAAGGCCAGCATCAGCGCCAAGGAGGTCCGTATCTCCGGCCAGGTTGCCGGTGACATATCCGGCAGCGAGAAAGTCCTGATCACCCGGACCGGCCGCGTCAAGGGCAATATCGTGTCTCCGCGGGTGCAACTTGATGACGGGGCCCTGTTCCGGGGCAGCATCGACATGAACCCGGGCAAGGCAGCCGGAAGCAAATCGGCCCAGCCTGCTGCGGTTTCTGAAGCCAGGCCGGCAGCGACCGGTCCAAGCAGCACGGGTTCGAGCCTGCTGGGCACCGACGCTGCAAAAGACAGCGCCCAGGGCAAGAAGGCCGGGTGACAGCAGCAGCGATTGCCGAAGACATGGGCCAGTTGGTCAATCCGGCCGGCCCCATTATTGACCGACAGCAGAGCAAACTGCTGTCGGCCATGCTGCAGCGCATTTCCGGCGGGCGCCGGATCACCGTCCTGGATGTCGGCCCGGCCTTGTCGGAGACCGTCGAGTTCTTTTCCCGCTACCACTGCCGCCTCCACTTCGTGGACCTGATCGACGAGCCCTTCCTTCGCCCGCGTGAAGCCAAAAAGCGGCTCAGCGAAGAGCAGCTCAGCCAGTGCTTCACCGACCACCTGGCGCTTCCGGACGGCACACAGCTCGACATCTGCCTGTTCGGTGATTTTCTGAATTTCCTGGACGACACGGCGCTTCGGGCGTTCAACACGGCGCTCGGGCCTTATCTGCATTCCGGCACCCGGGCCCACGGATTTGGGGTGCATCACCGGGCCGTAAAGCTCGAGTACCGTCAATATGGAATCATCCGGCACGATACCGTCAGCGTGCGTAAAAGAAACGGCAGTGAACTGAAGTACCAGCCGCATTCACAGATCGAGATGGCTGACATGCTTTCCGGCTTTGCGTTCGAGCGCGGGCTGTTGTTGCCGAACGGAAAGCTCGAAATGATCCTGCATTCGAAGTCCGGAACGTCGGCGAGCGAAGAGCCGGCCTGATACCGTATTTTATAAGTGTTTTAGCTCGTACTTTTTTGCATTTTTTCGAAATCCATAAATTTCAGTAATTACATGCGTCTTGCGAATCATTCCTGACTAAGAGGCTTAAAAATCCCGGTTTTCTGTTACCGGGTCTGCTGAAGCTCGTTTTTTGCTTGACATTAATTTAGCCTTAACGTAATTAGGGAGCGTCTGATCTACCAGTCAGGCGGGCTGCGCGGTCGCGGCCACCGGCGAGAAGGAACTCACCGGCGTTCCCCATCAAGGAAGGTGTTCCACGTTTTTGTCGCCGCGGGCGACATTGGGCAAAACATGGAATCATCCAGACGTTATTTGTTGCAGGCTGAGATCGAGTACTGGCATGAAATGCTGAAGCTGAACGGCCCTCACCTGGACAGCGATAATCTGAACGAAATGCGCGACTGCCTGAGACAGGCGGTACGCAGCCTGAATTCCAACTCTTTCGAGCGCTTCGAGGCTGCGGCCTGAGTCGAAAGCGATCGGGGTTGCTTCAGAATCTTCGCGGCGCGTGCGGCGCAGGCACGACTGTCTGCGTATTTCCTGCCGTGTTCTTTTCATTGCCTGCAGCCTTCATTTAACATAAGCGGCCTTGCCGGCACACAGGGTGCCGGCTGTACTGGACGATCATGCCATGCCCCGAATTTTTGCCGCACTTCTCTTGCTGCTGTCTTTTTCTGCTGCGCTGGCTGACATGCCCCGTGCGATCGAGCAACTGAACCCGGACCCGCCGCGTATCGTCGTCAGCGACCGGCCGTCACGGCTGATGCTGATCGACGGCCCGCCCGCACTGGTAGAGATTCCGGCTACGGACCTTTCATTTGTGGTCAACACCGACTGGGACGTGTTCCAGCACCGCGGCAGCGGGGTCTGGTATGTCCTCGACAACGGTGTGTGGCTTATCGGCAACATGCTGTCCAGTGGGGACTGGCGCGTGACCACGGTGCTTCCGGATGATTTCCTGACCCTGCAGGTGAGCTCCGACTGGCCGCGCGTGGCAAGCGCGATGCCGGCGCGCGACCCCGGCGTGCGGCCGCTGCCCATCGTCATCAGCTACGAACCCACGGAGTTGATCATCGTGGACGGGGACATGGAATTTGACCTGGCCGGGGGCGGAGGCCTCCAGTACGTGAAGAACACCGAGCGTGACCTTTTTCGCTACGACGGCCGGTATTATTTCCTCGCGGCCGGGCGGTGGTTCACGACCAAGAACGTCAATCGCATGTGGTACGCGGTGAAAGAACTTCCGGCGGCGTTCGCGGAGATTCCTCAGAACCATCCGCGAGCCCGGGTCCTGGAATCGGTGCCGGGCACCGAGGCTGCCCGGCGCGCTGCCGCCGAGGCCGCGCGGCCCAGGATTACCGAGGTCCAGGCCGGTGCAGGCAAAGCGCTCGAGGTGCCCTGGCTCGGCTCGCCCGAATTCGTTGAAATTGAAGGCACGAGCCTGCGGCGCGGAAAAAACACGCCGTTCCAGGTGATTCAGAACAACAATTTCTTCTATCTTTGCCATGACGGCGCCTGGTTCTTTTCAGCCGCGCCGACCGGCCCCTGGCGCGTGGCGCTCGAGGTTCCCGAGGCAATCTACACCATTCCGCCCACCGATCCCGCCTTCAACGTAACCTTCGTGAAGCTGGAATCTTTCGACGACAGCAGCGGCCGTACTGCGTATGTCAGCACAAGCGGCTATTACAGCCGTTACTACAATGGATCGACCATGGTTTACGGCACCGGCTGGTACTACCCGGGGTTCTACGACCGCTCGGTGTACTGGCGTTATCCGCACACCTACGGTTATTACGGCCCCTGGGGCGCCTACTATCCCTATCGCTATCATTCCAGTGAGACGTTTGAGATCGACAATACCGCAACGGACTGGGAGTGGGAACTCGATGGGAGCAAGCGAAAAGTCTATAACTACGGCCCGCGGAACGACGTCGGCGGCAAGTACCGGATGCCCTAGAGTCCCCGCATCCACTCCGGCCGCAGCGGAACCGAACCCGGACGCGACAGCGCCTGCCTGACCGTTGCCAGCAGTTGCTCCCTGTCCCGGTTGAGCGTGCCCTTGAGCACCAGGTAATTCGACGCGTGGTCGCTGCGGAAAATGGTTTTTTCCAGGTCGAGCGTATCGAGAAGCCAGTACATCTCCTGGAACAGGCCCTGCTGGTCCAGCATTTCGAACTGACCTTCAAAACCCGACTCGTAGGTTTCCGTACCCTGTGGAAAACTGACCACCAAGGTCGCCAGGTACTCGGGCTGGGCCGCGTTCATCAGCCGGGCGGAATTGACCGCGTGCTGTTCGCTGAACGCCTTACCGCCCATGCCATTGAGGATCATGACCGAGCTGCGCGCTCCGGCCTGCTTGATCTTTTTCAGCGCCGCCAGCGAGGAGTCGAATGTTTCTCCTTTTTGCACCCGTTCGAGGACAAAATCATCGCCCGACTCGCAGCCGACGTAAAACAGGTCGAGGCCCATTTCACGCAAGGAAGCGAGCTGTTCCACCGTCTTGTTCTTGAGGTTGCGCGGCAGGCAGTATGAAGAAACGCGCTGGACGCCGGGCAGGTGGCGGTTGATCAGCTCCATGATCTCGCCGAGTCGACGGAAGGACAGCGTCATGGCATCGCCATCGGCCAGGAAAATTCGCCGGACCGGCAATTTTGAACGCGCAACGGAAACCAATTCGGCTTCGATCCTGTCCAAGGGTTTGAGGTGAAATTTTTTCTGCGGCAGCGTGTACATTTCGCAAAAAGTGCAGCGGTTCCAGGAACAGCCGTTGGTAACCTGGAGAATCAGGCTTCGGGCCTCTGAAGGCGGCCTGAAAACGGGCTCGATGTACGGCAGTTGAATCATGCAAGTGTGCGCGTTGTGGACGCTCTATTTTACTCATTTGAAAAACGGCGGATCAAAAACAGGCTAACATAGTCCAATCAGCCGAACGCGGTACCGGAGGCAACATGAAACAGGGTCTGATCGTTATTGCAGCTATCGTTTTCCTGGTTCTCGGTGTCATTGCCTGGATCCTCTACGACACCGGCCGGGTTCCTTTGACCGAAGAACCGGTCGCCGTCGAAGTCGCACCCGCAGCAGTGCAACCGTCGGAGCCCGAGCCAAAGGCCGAAGAGTTCATGGTTTCCGAAAAACGTGACGTTCCGGTCACTGAACTCGAGGAGATACCCCTGCCGCCGCTGTATCAAAGCGACAGCTACCTCGAGGGAAAACTGGCGGATGTCGTTGGTGAGGAATCCGTGGAACAGTTTTTCGTTACCGACGCCTTAGCCGCCAGGACCGTGGCCACGGTCGATGCGCTGGGAGGTCGGCAGGTGCCGGGAAACCTCCGGGTCATGACGGGTCCGGCCGGCGAATTCAAGGCGATGCGTGATCCTGATCCTCCGCTTGAAATTCTCGACGAGGCCGGTGACCCGCTTCCGCAATACCTCTCTTCGACCGCCAACGAGGAACGCTTCCTGCCCTTCGTCGAACTGCTCGAATCCATCGATGTTGAAAAGGCAGCGGCCGAGTACCGGCGCCACTACCCGCTTTTTCAAGAAGCCTGGCGAGAGCAGGGCTATACCGACAGCGATTTCGACCAGCGCCTGAAAGCGGTCATCGATGAACTGCTCGCAACACCGGAAGCAGCAGAGCCGTATCGCCTGGTCAAGCCCGAGGCCGTTTACCTGTTTGTCGACCCGGAACTGGAAAACCTGAGCGGCGGACAAAAAATTCTGCTGCGCATGGGAAGCGATAACGCGGCCAGGGTAAAATCCTGGCTGGCGAAATTACGCCAGGCAATTTGAACCAACCCGGGAGCAGGCCATGTCACAGACTCGCGTCGTTTGTCCGGAGTGCTCGGCCGTCAACCTGCTGCCATTCGAGCGACTGAGTGACGGTCCGCGCTGCGGCAAGTGCAAAAAGGGCATTTTCAGCGGGCATCCTGCCGAGCTGTCGGGAAGCGCCCTTGAGCGCCACGTGGCCAGCAACGACATTCCGCTGCTGGTGGACTTCTGGGCGCCCTGGTGCGCCCCCTGCAGGGCCATGGCGCCGGCATTTGAAGATGCAGCCGGTCAGCTCGAACCGGGTGTGCGCTTTGCCAAGCTGAATACCGAGGAAGAGCAAAGCGCCGGCGCACGTTACGGCATTCGAAGCATCCCCACGATGGTCCTGTTCCGCGGCGGCCGTGAAATCGCACGGCAGTCGGGCGCGATGCGGTCAGGGGACATCGTTCGCTGGGTTCAATCGCAACTCTCCAGCTGATGAGTGCGCTTTTTTTTCGCTCACGGGGCGTGCCAGCGACGCTGAAACGGTGGATAATTGACCTGAATCGGGACACTCGCAGCACGAGCGTCTTATAGTGATGATGGCAGGCCCGCACGGGGCAGTTTGCATTGCGCGCGGGCAAAGCGTACGCGGACCAACGAGGAGCATGCCATGGCGATTGCAATGACCCTGAAGTCCTACCTGGAAAACCACCATATTGAATTCGATAGCGTGGAGCATTCTCACACGGAAACGACGGTGGACGCGGCCCGTTCCGCCCATGTCCCGCCGCACCTGGTCGCCAAGGCCGTGGTGCTCAAGGACAATGCCGGCTTCCTGGTCGCCGTATTGCCGTCCAACAACCGCCTGAACATTGCCTGGGTGAACGAAGAGCTGGAACGCAACCTGGAACTCGCTACCGAAGACGAACTCGCCGCGCTGTTCAAAGACTGTGAGACCGGTGCGGTACCGGCCCTCAGCAACGCGTACGGCCTCAAAGTCATCTGGGACGACCAGCTGAAACATGCCTCGGACATCTACATCGAAGCAGGTGATCACGAGCACCTCATCCACCTGCCGGGCGATGATTTCCGCAAGCTGATGGCGAAACTGCCGCACAGCGTAATCAGCGCCGGCAAGGAATACTCCCGCTGGGTTTACGAATAACAACTTTCGAGCCGGCGCAAGCGCCCGGCACACCTTGCCGGGCCCGGGGTGAATGAACCCCTGGTACTTTCTACTGCTCGGCATCCTTGTTATCGCAGTGGCGGTAGCGGTTCCGCGTTTGCGCCTGCGGCGTGCACTCAATACACCCTTTCCGGATGAATGGGTCACGCTGCTGGAACGGAATATCGGTGTATATCCCAGGCTGCCGATGGCATTGCGAAAGCAGCTGCGCCAACGGATCAAGCGGTTTCTGCATACCAAGCACTTCAGCGCAGCAGGCGGCCTTGAGATCGACGATGAAATTCGCGTAACGATCGCCGCCCAGGCCTGCATGCTGTGGTTGAACCGCACAGGAACGCCGTACCCCGGGCTTCGCTATATCATCGTGTATCCTGCGGCCTTCGTCGTTTCGCGCCGGGAAGCCGGGGAGGGCGGGGTCGTTTCGGAAGCGCGCCGCGGGTTGCTCGGTGAATCCTGGTCCAGCGGAAAAGTGATCCTGGCCTGGGACGATGTCATCAAGGGCGCGCGCAATTTCGTCGATGGCAGCAACGTCGTGCTGCACGAATTTGCGCATCAGCTGGATACCGAGGACGGCAGCGCCGATGGCGCTCCGCTGCTGGCGGGTGAGTCCTGCTATCGCAGCTGGGCGGCGGCGCTTTCAAAAGAGTTCCGGGTTTTGCAGAAAAAGGCCAGGACCGGCGGACGCTCGGTGATGGATTACTATGGCGCAACCAACCCGGCGGAATTTTTTGCGGTGGCGACCGAGGCATTTTTTGAGAAGCCGGAAACCATGGCAGAAAATCACGGTGAACTTTATACCGTGCTGCATCGTTTTTACGGCGTCGATCCGCGTGAGTGGCAATGAAACCCGGGGAACGATGAGGTGAACGAAGCAAGAAAAACAAATCGGCCCAAGTCCGATTCCCTGAAGCCGCTGGCCATGTTGAGGCCGTTCATTGCGCGTTACAAGGGAACGCTGCTGGCGGCCTTGGCCGCGCTGCTGGTCGCTTCCGCCGCTTCGCTCACCCTGCCGATCGCGGCACGCTTTGTCGTCGACAACGGCTTCGTTAGCCGGAATCTCGATGCGGTAGACCGATATTTCGGCTGGTTTTTTGCGATCTGCATTGCCTACAGCCTGTTTTCGGCATTGCGCTATTACCTGGTGGTTTCGCTGGGTGAACGCGTTGTGGCTGACATTCGAAACGCGGTTTACGAAAAAGTCATCCGCATGGACCCGTCTTTCTTCGAAGTGACGCGCACGGGGGAAGTGCTGTCCAGGCTCACCACGGACACGACGCTGGTGCAGAGCATTTCAGGCAGCGGCCTGTCCATCGCCCTGCGCTCGACGCTCAGCCTGGTCGGCGGGCTGGTCATGCTGGTGCTGACAAGCCCGCGCATGGCTGCTTACACCCTGTTGGGCATTTTCATCGTCGTCGTGCCGGTGCTCATCGTCGGTCGCTTCATTCGCAAACTGTCGCGGCAGT
Source organism: Lysobacterales bacterium (assembly GCA_050114495.1). Lineage (GTDB taxonomy): Bacteria > Pseudomonadota > Gammaproteobacteria > Xanthomonadales > SZUA-36 > JABDPF01. Next base: position 11,836 of record JASFSI010000021.1, read on the forward strand.
CCCAGGACCGGGTCGCCGATACCAGCGGCCTGGCGGGTGAAACCCTGGGCGCGATGCAGACCGTGCAGTCGTTCACGCTGGAGAAACTCCAGTCGAAACGGTACGCAGAGGCTGTGAGAGCCAGTTTCCTGGTCGCCCTGCGGCGGGTCCGCATGGTGTCCATTCTGATCGCGCTGGCTTTCGCGCTGGTGTTCAGCATGCTTACTGTCTTTCTGTGGGTTGGTTCGCGCGCGGTCATGGACGGATCCATGACCCTCGGCCAGCTGAGCCAGTTCCTGATGTATGCATTCCTGGTCGGTTCATCGGTGATGGCGCTCAGTAATATCTGGGGCGATGTC
>JASFSI010000022.1:0-11629 GCA_050114495.1 Lysobacterales bacterium
AGATGCCGCTGGTGCTGGAAGTGTTCGATGCCGAGGGCAAGGTGGTCTCCCGCCACGTCAAGGACCCGACTTGAACGCGGCAGCAGCTCAATCCATCCGGCCCGGCATCGGGCCGGATACGCTGATTTTCGGGATCGGCAACTGCGGGCGCAGTGACGACGGCCTGGGCTGGGCGTTTCTTGACCGCATCAGCGAGGAAGCAGGTTTCAACAGCCCGGTTGAGTACCGTTACCAGCTGCAGGTCGAGGACGCGGCGCTGGCCTCGCGCATGCAGCGCGTGATTTTTATCGATTCTTACAACGGTCAGCTACCCGGCGGATTCCGCTGGCAGCCTTGCGCGGCCAGCGAGGACTTTCAATTCACCACGCACGTGCTGCCACCGCGCGGTGTCATGCACTACTGCCAGGCGCTTTACGGCAAGGCGCCGCGGGCCGATATCCTGACCATCGCCGGCTGCGAATGGGAACTGCGCAACTCGCTTTCCGAGGCCGCCCATCGAAATCTCGAGAACGCCCTGCGTTTTTTCAGGCAGCAGGTCCTCGAAACCCCCTCCGCTTAACCGGATTCACCCGCTTTTTCCCCGTACTGACTGGCCTTTCGTTGACGTAAAGCACGGACTGGATCGGTCCGTTCGGTATCATTTTCAGCATACCGACAAGGCAGCACGGCAATGGGCGACACGGCACGGGGCACGCAAAGGATCGAGTCGCATCCGATCCTGGCCGCGCCTGAAAAAGAAACGATCGAGTTCAGCTGGCATGGCGAAACGCTCACAGCGCAGCAGGGCGAGTGCATTTCCTCGGCGCTGTTCGCCAACGGTATCCACGTCTTCGGCCATCATCCCCGTGACAGAAGCCCGCAGGGTATTTTCTGCGCCAACGGGCAGTGTTCCCAGTGCATGGTGATTGCGGATGGCTTGGCGGTGAAGGCCTGCATGGAGCCGGTCCGGCCCGGCATGCAGGTCGAGCCGCTCGAGGGCGCCCCGGAACTGCCCGCCATCGCAAGCGTGCAGCGCTTCACTGATATCGAGGAAATCGCGGTCGAATGCCTGATCATCGGCGGCGGACCGGCCGGTCTCGCCGCTGCGGTCGAACTGGGCAACGCAGGTGTTCGCGTACTGCTGGTCGACGACAAGAACCGCCTCGGCGGCAAGCTCGTGCTGCAGACGCACAAGTTTTTCGGATCCATCGACGAGGTGCACGCCGGCACGCGCGGCATCGACATCGCCACGCTGATGGAAGAAGAAGTCCGCCGCCACGAAAGCGTGGAGTGCTGGCTGAATACAAACGCGGTCGCGGTGTTCAGCGACCAGCGCGTCGGTCTCGTGCGCAGCGGCCGCGAGTACGTGCTGGTTCGCCCGGACACCATCCTGGTCGCAACCGGCGCGCGTGAAAAATCCCTTACCTTTCGCGGCAATACGCTGCCCGGCGTCTACGGTGCAGGCGCCTTCCAGACCCTGGTCAACCGCGACCTGGTGCGACCTTCCGAAAAACTGTTCATCGTCGGCGGCGGCAATGTCGGCCTGATTGCCGGTTACCACGCCCTGCAGGCAGGTATCCAGGTCGTCGGCCTGGTCGAAGCGCTGCCCGAGTGCGGCGGCTACAAGGTGCACAAGGACAAATTGGTACGCATGGGTGTACCGATTCACACGCGCCACACCGTGCTGAGCGCAAACGGCGATGAACACGTCGAATCCGTCACTGTCGCCGCCATCGACGAGAACTGGGAAGTGATCCCCGGCAGCGAACGCTCCTATGCCTGCGACACACTGCTGGTCGCGGTGGGCCTGGATCCCTGCGACGAGTTCTATCACAAGGCGCGCGCCTTCGGCATGAATGCCTTTTCGGCCGGCGACGCATCCGAGATCGCCGAAGCATCGGCGGCCATTTTCTCCGGCAAGATTCAGGGGCATCAAATTGCCGCGGCGCTCGATCGCGACGTACCGGAAATCCCGAAAGAATGGGAGCGTATCGAGCAGATACTGAAATCCAAGCCGGGCCCGGCCGAGGCGGAAATCATTCCGGAACAGGAAGAAGGCATCGCGGTCGTGTTCCACTGCGATCAGGATATTCCCTGCAACCCCTGCACCTCGGTCTGCCCCAACCAGGCCATTTCCACCGGTGACGATATCCGCGGCAAACCCCGTTTCATCGGAGACGAAATCGGCAAGGTCTGCAACGGCTGCACCAAGTGCGTCACGATCTGCCCCGGGCTGGCCATTACGCTGGTCGACTACCGCAAGGACAGTGAACACCCGATCGTTTCACTGGCACACGAGTTCCAGAAAGAGGATATCCAGAGCGGCGACACGGTCACCGTGCTCGACACCGAGGGCGTGGCGCTCGGCCAGGCCGAAGTCGCTAAAGTCGTGGCCGGAAAGAAAATGGACCGCACCCTGTTGCTGCGCCTGAAGGCGCCGAAGGAGATCGCCAAGCGGATCGCCGGAATCCAGGTCCAGAAACCGGAAGTCACCGAACCCATGGCGCATTACGTGACCCGCATGAGCGACGACACCATCGTGTGCCGCTGCGAGCGCGTCACGGCGGGTGAAATCCGGGCGCTGATACGCGAAGGCATGCGCGACGTCAATGAAATCAAGACCGTTACGCGGGCCGGTATGGGCGCCTGCGGCGCCAAGACCTGCGGCAGCCTGGTCAATTTCCTGTTCCGCCAGGAAGGCATCGCAGTCGAGGAAACGACGCCGAACGTCGACCGCCCCCTGTTCGTCGAAGTACCGCTCGGTGTCTTCTGCGGCGCCGAAACCGGAACGCTGAACCATGGCCGCTGAAAATGGCAATTACGATGTCATCGTCATCGGCGCCGGCAGCGTCGGCGTACCCGCGGCCTGCTTCATCGCCGAGTCCGGCCTGAACGTCCTGGTCCTGGATCGCTACGCCAGCGTCGGCCAGGGCGCCAACAAGGCCGCCATCGGCGGCGTGCGCGCCACCCACTCGGATACCGCGAAAATCCGTATCGGCCTGAAAAGTATCGAGATCCTGTCCCATTGGCATGAAACGCACGGGGACAACCTGGAATGGCAAACCGGCGGTTACACCTTCGTGGCTTACGATGAGCGCGAGGAAAAAATACTGAAAAGCCTGCTCACCGAGCAGCACCGCTACGGACTGAACATCGACTGGCTGGACCGCGATGCGCTGCTCGAAGCCGTGCCGTCCCTGAATCCCGATGGCCTCATCGGCGGCACGCTGTCGCCCGAAGACGGCAGCGCCTCGCCGTTGCTGGCATTGCACGCGTTTTACGCGGCAGCCAAAAAACAGGGTGCCGAGTTCCGCTTCGGCGAAACCGTACAAGCCATTGACGTGTCCGGCGGAAAGGTGACGGCGGTGGAGACCGACAAGGGTCGTTACGGAACGGCGGTTGTCATCAACGCGGCCGGAGCGCACGCCCGGTCCGTCGCGCGGCTCGCCGGCCTGGATGCGCCGGTCACCCCGGACTCGCACGAAGCCGGCGTCAGCGAACCCGTGGCCCGCTTTCTCGATCCCATGGTGGTCGATATCCGGCACCGGCCCGGCTCATCCAACTTTTATTTCTACCAGCACCATACCGGGCAGATCATTTTCTGCATCACGCCCTCGCCGCCGATCGTCGGCACCGACCGCCGCGAAACCTCGCAATTCCTGCCCATGGTTTCGCGCCGCATGATCGACGTCATGCCCCGGTTGGCCCATATCAAGGTCCGCCGCACCTGGCGCGGCCTGTACCCGATGACGCCGGATGGCACGCCCATCGTCGGCAGGGCGCGCGAAGTCGATGGCTTCATCCAGGCCGCAGGCATGTGCGGGCAGGGTTTTATGCTGGGACCCGGCCTGGGGGTATACCTGGCACGCCTGGTGCGGGACGACCTCGACGAAGATGACCGCGAAGTGTTCGAAGTGCTCTCGCCCTACCGCAGTTTCGAAAGCGCCGAACAGTTGCGCTGAACGGCGCGGGCGGTCACCCGGCGCCCGGCGGTTATAATCCGACCATGACCCGGCCAACCCCCAGCACAGGCTGGAATTTTCCACCGCCGTGCACGATCGAGCCCGAAAATCGGGCCGGGCACGTGCGTGCCTGCAGCGATTTCGCCGCTGCCCTGCTCGATCGTTTTCCGGACTGGCGGTCGGGGCTGGACGAGGGCGGACCGCCCGACCATGCTGAACTCGCCCAAGCCGTGGGGCAGCACGGCCTGGACCGTGGCCTGAGGCGATTTCGCAACCGCGCAATGCTGGGCATCGTCTGGCGTGACCTGTGCGGCCTGGCGCCGCTTTCCCGAACCTTTTCCGACCTGGTCACGCTGGCCGAAACCTGCCTGGACCGGGCGCTGCGCGATCACTACCGCGCGCTGCAGGAAAAACACGGCACGCCGCGCGGCCCGGACGGCGAAGCGCTGGAAATGTTCGTCATCGGGCTCGGCAAATTCGGCGGCGGTGAGCTCAACCTCTCATCCGACATCGATATCATGTTCTGCTACCCGGTATCCGGTGAATGCGACGGCCGCCGCGGTCTCTCGAACGAGCGCTTCTTCACGCGCCTGGCGCGCGCCGTGATTGCAAGTCTGTCGGAAAAAAGCGAGGACGGTTTCTGTTTTCGGGTCGACACCCGGCTGCGTCCTTTCGGTAACGCCGGCCCCCTGGTCTCGACGCTGGCCGCGCTGGAACAGTACTACCAGCGTGAGGGCCGCGACTGGGAACGTTACGCCCTGGTCAAGGCGCGCCCCGTAGCCGGCGACCGTCGCAGCGCGGAGCGCTTTATCCATGACGTACGACCGTTTGTCTACCGGCGCTATATCGACTACAGCGCCGTCGAGTCGCTGCAGGAAATGCATGCCAGCGTGCAGGAAGACGCCCGTCGAAGAGACCGACTGGACGACATAAAGCGCGGCCCGGGCGGAATCCGGGAGATCGAATTCCTGGCCCAGTGCTTCCAGATTCTTCGCGGCGGACGCGAGCCGGGCCTGCAAACCCCGCGCCTGGACCGGGCGCTGGAAGAGATCGGCCACCTCGGCCTGCTGGACGAGGCGCTGATAGAAAGCCTGCGCGAGGATTACGCCTTCCTGCGCTTCGTGGAAAACCGCATCCAGGCATTGCGCGATCAACAGACCCACCGGGTGCCCGCCGGGGATGATCGCGAGCGCATTGCTGAAGCCATGGGTTTTAGCACAACCGCCGCCTTGAACGAGAAACTGCAAACGGTGCGAAACCGGGTCAGTAAGCGCTTCCACGATATTTTCCCCGCCCGCGGCACACGCAGCACGGCCGGGGTGTGGGTGGAGCGCTGGAGGCAGGCGCGAAATGCGGACAACACCGCCAGCAGCGATCCGCTGGACCATTTCACCCGCTGCCTGCAACGAATCGCCCTGAGCCAGCGCGCCGACCAGCGTCTGAACCGGCTGATGCCGGCACTGCTCGAACACATGGCCCAGCGCAGCCTGTCGACGGAAGCGGCCAATCGCGTATTCGACCTGGTGCTGGCGATCTGCCGGCGCAGCGCCTACCTCGTGTTGCTCGAACAGCACGAGAAAGCGCTGGCCCGCATGCTGGACCTGTTCTCATCCAGCGGCCGGATCGCGGAGCAGGTCATTCGATTTCCGGCCCTGCTCGACGAACTGATCGATCCGGCCCTGGGTGCGCAGATTCCGGATCAACAGGAACTGGTGGCAAGCGTCGAACGCATTCTCGACAGGGGTCAGGACACCGAATCGCAGCTGAACGCGCTCAATTACCTCAAGCTGGCCACCGAGCTGCGCATCGCCGTCGCTCAGCTGCAAAAAAACCTGGATGCGACGCGGGCGCAACGGGCGCTGGCGGATCTCGCGGCCGCGATTCTGCACGGTGTGCTTATGCTGGCCGGGTCGGAAATCGAACGCCGGCATGGCGTTTTTGCGTCTTCCGGCAGCGATGCAGGGGGCATGGCGGTCATCGGCTACGGCTCGCTCGGGGCCGCCGAGCTCAGCTACGGTTCCGACCTGGATATCGTGTTCCTGTTCGAAGCGGGCAGCTCAGAATCGACCGGGAAACGGCCGCTGGCACCGGAGCAATACTATGCCCGGCTCGCCCAGCGCCTGTTGAGTTTCCTGACCGTGACGACACCATCGGGCAAGCTCTACGAAGTGGACACGCGGCTGCGTCCCAACGGGCGTGCCGGTTCACTGGTCAGCAGCATGAAGTCCTTTCGCCACTACCAGTCAAACGAAGCCTGGACCTGGGAATTCCAGGCACTGACACGAGCACGGTTCCTGGCCGGCAGCCCGGCGCTCGGCGCCCGTTTCGAACAGGTTCGAACGGACGTGCTGTGCCGAAAACGCGACGTACGAAGGCTTGCCGCAGAAATGAACGACATGCGGCGCCGGATCGCAGCCAGCCGGGCCGAGGAAAGAGACGATGAGAAACACCGGGCCGGGGGGCTGATCGATATCGAGTTTATCGCCCAGCTCGGCATCCTCTCCTGCGCCCATGCCAACCCCTCGATCGTCGCGGCGACCGAAACGACCGACCAGCTGAACGAACTGCTCGGCATCGGCTGGCTGTCACGGGATGACCTCGATGTGCTGGTACCCGCCATGCACCGTCTCCGGGCGAGCCGAATGATGCACTCGCTGGTCAACCGGGCCACGGAAGCCGGATTTGAAACCGCGGCCGTTTCACGGATCTTTGAAAAAAAGTTTGAAAATCCATAAACCGTCAGCGCCTTTTGGACCGCGAACGTTCATTATCCGGTCCCGGTGTCATAGAATGTGCGCAACAAACCGAACCGCCTGACGGAGACCATGCCGTGACTCAATCCACCGAAACCCGCGATAACACGCTCGAGCCCGCTTGCGCGGCACGGGAATACGAGGTACACCGGCAGGACCTTCCGCTTTCCTGCCCGACACCGGAACAGAAACTCTGGAATGCCCACCCCAGGGTCTACCTTCCGATCGAAAAAACCGGCACGGCAACCTGCCCGTACTGCGGTTCTGTCTATCGCCTGGTCGACTGAAACGGACCGGCGGGCATGCACATCGTCCAGGTCCTGGTGTCACTCAACCTGGGCGGCTCCGAGCTGGTCGCGGTCGAACTGAGCGAGCATGCCGCCGCTCTGGGCCACCGGGTCAGCGTCATTGCGGCAACCGGACCGCTCTCGGGCCGGATCGATGCATGCGGCGCCGAACGACTCGATTGGCCGATTGGCCGCAAACGCCTGAACACCCTGAAACTGGTCCGTCAGCTGCGGCACTGGATCGCTGAAGAACGTCCGGATGTGCTGCACGCTCATTCGCGCCTGCCGGCGTGGATTTGCCGGCTTGCGCTGCGCGGGCTCGACCGGGATCAGCGTCCCTCCTGGATTACGAGCATGCACGGTCAGTATTCGGTGAATCGCTACAGCGCCGTGATGGCGGGCGGCGACCGTGTTATCGCCGTATCGGATTACATTCGTGATTACACGCTGCGCAACTACCCGTTCACTGACCCGCAGCGCGTGATCACGGTGCACGGCGGCATCAGCCACCAGGCCTTCCCGGCCGGCTACCGGCCCGACGCAGCGTGGAGCACGAAAATCCTCGAGGACTTTCCAGAGCTGCGCGAAAAACGGCTGATCTGCCTGCCCGGCAGGCTGTCGCGCTACAAAGGGCACGCGGACTTCATCGAACTGCTGGCCGGCCTGGCAAAACGCGTTCCGGATATTCACGGCATTATCGTCGGCAAGGCGCGCGAAGGTTCCCGCTATCGCGATCAGCTCGAAGGCCTGGCGGAGCGCTACGACGTGCTCGGCCGGCTTACCTTCACCGGCGCCCGCACGGACATGCGGGACTGGCTGGCCTCGTCGGAAATCGTCTACAGCCTGTGCGCCGATCCACCGGAAGCATTCGGCCGCACCGTACCCGAGGCCCTGCACCTCGGTGTGCCGGTCATCGGCTGGGACCATGGCGGCGTTCGGGAAACCCTGGCCGCACTGTTTCCCGAAGGTGCAGTCCGGCCCGGCGACCGTGCAGAATTACTTGAACGCAGTCTCGCCTTTCTTGCCAGGCGGCCGCAGGTGCCTGAAAACACCGCCTTCGGATTGCGTGAATCCATGCAAAAAACCATGGCTGTCTACGACTCGGCACTCCAGGAGAAAACGCGATGAACGTATTCTTGCGCCAGTTGCAAAACGAATGGGCCAGTTGGCTGGCAGTGGCGTTCATCGCTCTGCTGCCGTTTACCCGAATCTACGAGATCCCGCTCTCCGCCTTTGCCATTTCGCTCGCCTTCATCGCGCGCACGACCGAAGGACGACGCAAGATACGCGCGGCCGCCCGGTTCACCGTACCCCTGTTTCTCTGTTACTGGATACCGCTGCTGATCTCGAGCTTCGACTCGCTGTACGCCCCGAAAAGCTGGGGCACCACGATCGCTGCGCTGCGCTACCTGGCCGCGGCGCTCGCCATGGCCGTTCTGCTGAACCCGCCGTCGGCGCGCGAACGCGTGTTGCGCTGGACGGCGTGGCTGCTGCTGTTCTGGTCCGTTGATGCTTTTATCCAGCTGCTTTTCGGCCGCGACCTGTTCGGTATCGCGATGCACCCGGACCGCCTCAACGCGCTTTTCATCACCAAGCACCAGTTCTTCGGCCCCACCCTCGCCATGCTGTCGCCGCTGGTGCTGGAGCACGCAAGACGGCAGTGGCGGCCCTTCGCCTGGGCGGTGTCCTTCGCCCTGATTCTCGGCGCGGTGATGATCGCGGGCATGCGCTCCGGGTGGCTGACCATGGCGCTTGTGCTGGGGGTCTACACCCTGCTGATGCTGAAGCGTGAAAACCGCGAGCTGCGCAAAACCCTGCTGACCATCCCCGCGCTGGCCGTCGTCGTACTCGCATTCAGCTATTTCGCCTCACCGCTGTTTCAGGAGCGCCTGAACGTGACTCGTGCCTTCACCAGCGGGGAAAACCGCTCGCTGGATGCCTCCAGCATGGAGCGCATTCCGATTTTCCAAACCGCCTTGAAGATGTACGGGGAACATCCCGTGAACGGCGTCGGCGTACGTGCATTTCCGAAAGCCTACATGGTCTACGCCGAGCCCGATGATCCATTGATCCTCAAGACCGGCGGCGAGTCAGGCGCCATGCACGCGCACAATTTCATCCTCGAGGTGATGGCCGATACCGGCACGATCGGCCTGCTGGGCCTGGTCACTGCGCTGATTTTCCTGTGGTGGCGGCGCTCTCTCACCACGCCCCTGGAACGACGTGACGCTTTTCCGTTCATGCTGGCGGTCGTACTGATCCTGTTCCCGCTCAATTCCCATTTTGCAATCTATGGAACCTATACCTCTTCGCTGGTCTGGTTCCTGATCGGCTTGTGGGGCGCGGCCTATCGCCTGGAAGAAAGACGCCCGGACAACTGACCGGGCGCGCTCAGATCATCGAGCGCAGAAACGTTGCCGTGATCACCGCGATCGTCAGGAGAAAAAAAATCCGGATCAGGTTTTTCATGTTCTGTATTTTGCTCCGTTCGAGGCGGGGAAGCATGGTCTTATTGTCACCGATGATGTAATTTCCGTTCAATGCGCAGCTTATACACCGCACTGCTTTATCTGCTGACGCCGCTGCTGCTCCTGTACCTGTTGTTTCGAGGGCTGAAGGAACCGGGTTACCGCAAGCGCTGGGCTGAACGCTTCGGCTTCTTCGCCGCGACGGCCTGCAGTGAAACCCTTTGGATTCATGCCGTGTCGATGGGCGAAGTCAATGCGGCCGCCGGGCTCATTCGCAAGCTGGCATTCGCTTACGACGCGAAAAAACTGTGCATAACGACATTCACGCCGACCGGGTCCGCCCGTGTACGAGAACTGTTCGGCGACATGGCGTTCCACGTCTATTCGCCCCTGGACCTGCCGGGAGCCACCAGGCGTTTCCTGGACCGGACCCGGCCCTGCATCGCGATCATGATGGAAACCGAGATCTGGCCAAACCTGTACCACCAGGTAAAGGCGCGCGACATTCCCCTGCTGATCGCCAATGCCCGCATCTCGGACCGGTCTCTGGGGCGCTACCGGCGATTCTCGAAATTGACCACGGGCGCGCTGGGCTGCGTCAGCCGCATCGCCGCCCAGAGCAAACAGGACGCCGGGCGCCTGGTCGAAATCGGCGCCCCGCCCGATCGTGTGGTGCTGACCGGCAACCTTAAATTCGACATCGAGATTCCGGAGCAGCTGGAACAGAAAGCTTTGACGATACGGGAAACATGGGGGCCGAATCGTCCCGTGCTGGTGGCCGGCAGTACGCATCCCGAAGAAGAGCAGGTGATCCTCGAATCGTTCGGCGCGCTGCTCCGGGATATGCCGGACGCACTGCTGGTCCTCGTTCCCAGGCACCCGGACCGGTTCAGACGCGCCGCGCAGGCGGCGAAGGCTGCGGGTCTCGCGGTGGCGAGGCGAAGTACGCCCGAGGAGCGTCCCGACGGCGCGCAGTGTTACCTGATTGACCGCATGGGAGAGCTGATGAATTTTTACGCGGCCTGTGACGTGGCTTTTGTCGGGGGAAGCCTGGAGCCCGTCGGCGGTCACAACATGCTGGAACCCGCCGCGCTGGGCAAGCCGGTGATCGTCGGCCCGCACACCGAGAATTTCGCCGATATCATGGACCAGTTGCTGGATGCCGGCGCCGCGGTTCGCGTGCTCGACGGGGCCGGCCTGCGGCAGACGGTGCGGGAACTGTTCGCCAACGAGAAAGCCCGCCTGGAGATGGGCCACAACGGCCGGGAGCGGGTCAAACGCAACCAGGGCGCGGTGAACCGCACCCTGGATATCATTTCCGAATTGCTTACTGAAGCAGCTGGTTGACGACCACCAGGTCCTCGGCCGTCAGGAGACCCGCGACGCTTTTCAGCTGCAGGTGGCGCAGGATATAGGCGTGGCGCGCAATGGAGTTATCCCGCTGCGCCTGGTACTTGCGCTGCTCTGCGATCAGCACGTCGACGATGGTTCTCGTTCCTACCTCAAAGCCGGCCTGCGTGGCTTCGAGCGCGCTCTCGGCCGAAATGCTGGCCTGGCGAAAAGCTTCGACTTCCTGGATCCCGGCCAGGACCGCCCGGTAGGCGTTTTCCGTTTCACGCACGATGGCATTGTTGGTCGCATCGAGGTCCTGCCCGGTGGCGTCCAGCAGGTATCGTGCCTGTCGGGTCTGGGCGCTGACGCGGCCGCCCTGGTAAATGGGAATGTCGAGGATCAGGCCGAAGGTGGTATCCGTGGATTCCAGGTCGGTGGTCAGCTCGATGTTGTTGACGAAGTCGCGGTAAACAAACTGCTTGTTGGTGAACTGGCTCCAGCCGGCCACCAGGTCCAGTGTCGGGAAATGCCCCGACCGCGCCAGTCTCATGTTGGAATCTGCGATTTCGACCCCGGCCTGCGCGGTAAGCACCAGGGGGTTGCTGCGCAGGGCCATCTGCACCCACTGCTCCGCGCTGTCCGGGTTCGGCTCGACCAGCGGAAGATTTTCCTGCAGCGCATCGAATGTCTCGAATGACTGCCCGGTAATTTCAAACAACGCCTCTTTGGCGTCTTCAAGATCGTTGCGCGCGACGATGGCGCGGGCACGGGCGTTATCGTACGTGGCGCGCGCCTCGTGCACGTCGGTGACCGCGGTCAGGCCCACCTCGAAGCGCTGCTCGGCCTGT
>JASFSI010000023.1:0-11587 GCA_050114495.1 Lysobacterales bacterium
CAAGCGGTCCGCGCTGCCCGCGTAAATGCGCACCCCGTTCGACCGTTCTTCCGTGTGCCAGGGCTCACTGGCGCCGTCGCGCAATACCGCAACAGGCTGGAACTCGACCTTGACATGGTTGCCGAGGCGATCACGGTAACGCGTGGGAAAATCACGGTAAATCCCGCGCCGGATCTGCTGACCCTCGGCCTGAACACGCAGGGTTTCGGTAATCGTCAGCCAGCCGTCGTCATGGACCTCGATATCGGAACGGTAGTCGAGGATGCGTTCGTCCGCGACCGCCGCGGACGCCAGGAAAAACAGCAGAGCGGTGAGGGTTCGCAGGCTCATGGCGTCTCCAGGCTGACCGTTGGCGCCTGACGCCGGCTGGCCAGTTCAATCTCGAAAAACGCGGCGCTGCGGAAACCGAAAAGACCTGCCACCAGCATGGATGGAAAGCCTTCGACCAGGTTGTTGTTGTCACGCACGCTGCCGTTGTAATAACGCCGCGCAAACTGCAGCTGATCCTCGATTTCGACCAGGCTGTCGTGCAGCTGCCGGAATCCTTCGCTGGCTTTCAGGTCCGGGTAGTCCTCAGCCAGCGCGAACAGGCGGCCGATGGAGCGGGACAGACCGGACTCCTGTCCGGCCCGCTCGGCTATTTCCAGGTCCGGGTTGGCCCGCAGGCGGGTCACGCGCTCCAGCACGCCGGATTCGTGCTTCATGTAGCCCTTGACCGTGGACAGCAGGTTGGGGACCAGGTCGTAACGCTGCTGCAGTTGCACGTCGATGCCGGCCCAGGCCTCGTTGACCTGGTTCCTGAGCCGGACCAGGCGGTTATAGGTCCACACGGCCCAGGCGAGCAGGGCAAGGAGCAGGATGACGGTCAGCCAGGTCATGATGATGCTCCGCTCAGAATGGAAGCTCCAGCGCGCCGCTGATGAAACGCACCATCGGCGCGGACAGGCGGAAGCCCTCGGCGACCTCGTCGACAAAACCGGCTTCGAGGGCCTGTTTCGCGGGCGTCTCCACGGCGACGTAAAAACTCTTTTTGCGCAGATCGTCGATGTGCCGGTGTTCCGCGTCGAACCCGCGCGGCGGTCGTTTCAGCGCTTCTCCGCGAATACCGCCGGAGGCCTGCAGTTTTTTCGCGTTACGGATCCGGCTCCAGCTGCGCGCATTGTCGACGATGTGATTGCGGATGCGGTTGAGCACCGGACCCGGCGGTTTCCACACACCGCCGCCGAAAAACAGGCCGTCCGGGTCCAGGTGAAGGTAAAAACCCGGCGCGTGCGCATCGCGCCCCGCCTCGTGCCGGAACTGCACGCCCGCGTAGGTCTTGTACGGCGTTTTGTCCCGGGAAAATCGCGTGTCCCGGTAAATTCGAAACATCGATCCGCGGTGCGGGCGCGGATCGGCGATGTAATGCGGCGAAATTTTTCTGAGCAGCGGCGCGATGCAGACGATGAACTCGCTGACCGGGTCGACAACCGATTCGTGGTAACGCGCCTTGTTGTCGTTGAACCAGTCGCGGTCGTTGTTTTTTCTCAGTTCTTCAAAAAAACGAAAAAAGTCATCGGGCAGGCCCTGGAACCCGCTCATCGCGGATCGTTTCCGTCGCTTTCTGCAGCGTCTTCACTGTTCACAACGGACGGATCCGGCAGCAGGCTTCTTTGTTCGGCCCAGCCGTACGTCCCGCCCATCGGGTGGTGAAATCCCCAGTAGGGGTAAGGGTAGCGCCACGGTGAAGAGTAGTACCACGGACTGTGATAGCCGCGGTAGACCACAACCTGCCGGCGTTTTTCCCACAGCACCAGGTTATCGACATCGACCACGGGGTACTGCAGGCTGAACTCCTCGACCTTGCTTACGCGGAAGTTCCGTATCACGCCGGTCACGGTGATTTCGCGTCCCTTGCCGAATACCACCGGGTCCTGGAAACCTTTTTTGCAGGCAATGAAACGACCGTTGCTGAAATCTTCCAGTTCGGGCCGCAGATAGCGGTCAAGCTGGCGGGAAAGCACCTCGAAACAGGTGCGGTCGCCGAGGTTTGAAGCGCTCAGGATGAGGCCGCCCCAGCGCACCGGGGTGCCGATCGACGCGGTTCCCGCCATGCGCGGCGATACGTTGGCGAATTCGCCCTGGATCTGTTCCGGTATCGTCGTGCAGGATGCGACGGCCAGTGTCAGGGTCAGAACGGCAAGCAGGCGCATGGCGTTGTCCTCTTCGGTAGCTGACGAATTTCAGCGGCTCGACCCTATTTTACCTGATGCGGCTTTTTTTGACTTGAAGGCGCCCACGGCCCGCTCCAATTGGCTGACCGGCGGCGGTGACGGTGAATAGCGGCAGCGCGAATACAGTACCGCGATCCGGCCGATGATGTTGCGGTGTTCAGGCAATGCCAGCGAGGCTTCGTGGGCCACCTCCATCGGGCCCAGCGCCAGTGATGCCCTGAAGCCGGCATTGTCCAGCAGCTTGAGGAATTTCATCCAGGCGCGGCGTGCCGGGTCCTTTTCAGCCGGCCCGCGGATGCGCAGCACGACGGGCACGACGATCGCGGCGCTGACTGCCAGGGCGAGCACCAGCACCAGGATCAGCGTACCGGGCGTCATCGATTTGATCCCGAGCCCGGCAAACAGCTCTGCCTGCCGGCGGGCGCTGTACTCGATGACCCAGTCGTTCCAGCGCTGCTGAACGATGTCGGCGCTGTTTTTCATATCGCGCAGCCAGGGGAAATCGAGCATGAAGCGAGGGCCTTCGACCGCGCTGAGCGAGCCGCGTTCGATGCGCGAGGGCGAGACCGCGGCGGTCGGATCCACGGCGACCCAGCCCTCGCCCTCCAGCCACACCTCCGCCCAGGCGTGGGCATCGGACTGGCGCACCAGCATGTACCCGCCCGCTTCGTTGTAAAAACCGCCCATGTAACCGGTCACGACGCGCGCGGGAATGCCCGCCATGCGCATCATCACCGCGAACGACGAGGCGTAGTGCTCACAAAAGCCGGCCTGGCTGTCGAACAGGAATTCATCCACCGTGTGCCGTCCCAGCAGGGGCGGATTCAGCGTGTAACGAAACGGGTCCTGGCTGAAATACCGGAAGGCCCGCTCGACGATATCCCGGTCCGGCAAACGTTCCCCGCGCCAACTCTCGATCATGCGCCGCGTGCGGGGATTGAAACCCTCGGGAAGGTCGAGCGCGGTCAGCTGAAGCTCGTAGGGCAGCGAGTCGGGCTGATCCCTGAATTCCGGGTTCGAAACCATCTCGTATTCGAGCAACTGCAGCACGGGGTCCCGGCGGACGATCCGGAAGTCCATCATGATGGTCGAGTCCGGCGGTGCAGCGGCGGGGTAGTCAAGCGCGAACAGCGACTTGCGCTCGTTGGGCTCGAGCTGGACCGTGTAACGGTAGACGCCGGGTCCGGTATCGGCCGGAAGTGCGGTCGCCTCGAGGTGGCGGCTGTAAAAACTGTCGCGCCAGGTCTGCCCGTCAAAATCCCAGAATACCGGTCCGCGCCAGTAGCGTTCGGATGGCGGGGGAACGGCACCGTCGAACTGGATGCGAAACGCCGGGCTGTCGTCCATGAACAATTCCTGGATGCTTCCCGGGGTCATCGAGTCGGAGAGGCCGCTCTTGGAATCGAGTGTCGTCTCGGGAATGCCCCAGAGCGGGCTGGAAAGCCGCGGGAACAGCAGGAAGAAAACGAGGCCGGTCGGTATGGCCAGCGCCAGCAGACGCACGCTGAAACCCAGCTCGGAAGCGACGGAGGCACGTACTCTCGGCGGTTGCTCGCCGCTGTGCAGCCAGGTTTCGGCGCGTTGCAGGTGCACCAGGGCGGCCATGGCGAGCAAAACCACGGCCGCGCCGTAGAACGGCATGATGATTTTCTGTACGAACAGGAACTGGGTGGCGCAGAGGAACAGGCTGAAACTGACCACCAGGCGCGCATCGCGAATGCGGTAGCACTCGATCAGCTTCATCGCCAGCATCACGGCGAGCAGGCTCACGGCGGCGCGGCGGCCGGAGATATTGCCGTAGGAAAAGAACAGGCTGGCCAGCGCCAGCGCGGTCAGGCCGTGCCTCGTCCAGGACGGCAATTGCGGCCAGCCGCGGCTGTCGGCGGCCAACCGCCAGGCCAGCGGCCCCAGCGCAAATACCGCCACGACCGGCGGCATGCGGATCAACTGGGGCAGCAGGGCCACGGTGAACGTGGCGATGACCCAGCGCATGGTTTGGGTGGACAGGCCGTTCATTTGTCAAACAGCGCCAGTATTTCAAGACAGGCGTCACGGTGTTCTTCGCCCAGGTCGGCAGGCAGCGCGGCGCCCGGCATTTCGAGGTTGTACGGAATCTGGAGTCGCTCCGCGCGCAGAACCCACGCTGTCAGGATAGACAGCTTCTTTTCGCTGTCGCCCCCGCCCATCAGGTACCAGTTGAGCTCACAGGATTCTTCGCTGGGGTTTTCCATCTGCCGCGAGTAGAGCTTTTCGTGCCGCGCGCTGGTGCGCCAGGCGATCTGGCGCAGGGGGTCGCCCGGCTTGTACTCGCGCAGCCCGTGAAAATCATCGCCTTCACCACGGCGGGTCGCACCCTGGTCACCGCGACCGGTCCGGGGCAATTCGGGTGCATTCGTTGCCGGCTCCGGGTAAACCAGGCAGCGGGTTCGCGGCACCACGACGGACCAGGCGCGGAACAATCCGAGCGGAAAACGGTTTTCCAGTTGGAACGGGTCCATTTCCATCCAGCCGCGCAAGGCCGTCTGCTGCGGCACTTCCAGTGCGCGGGTGCTTTGCGGTCCGATGTCGCCGCAATCGCGGCCTTCATCGGTAAACGCGGTCACGGCAAAACGGTTGTGGTCGTCTTCGTTGCGCAGCATGACCCGGAATTTTGCGATTTCCCCGGCAAATACCGGTTTGGCGATGATGCCGTGCACGGTGAGTCCAGCCATGTTGCGGTAAGCCAGCAGCGCGGTCAGCATGGCGATCGACGAGAGCAGGAACCCCAGCATCAGCGTCATGTTGTTATTGAAATTCAGGCCGCCGACAAGCGTCAGCGTGAGCAGGACGCCGAACCAGAATCCGAAGCGGGTCGGCATGACGTAGATGTGACGGTATTCCAGCGTGTGCGGAAGAGCGGTGATGCCGCGGCGGGTCCGCACGCGATCCATCAGCCAGCGGTCCAGGCGGCTGGTGAGGGAGTCGAAGCCGGTGAGGGCGCTCGTATCCACGGCCCTCAGGGAATGGGAACCTGCTCGAGGAGTTCCCGAACCTGGTTGCCGACGTCCTGGCTGAAACCGGATGCACTGAGCCGGTGCCGGGCCAGAGAGGGAAATACGCTCTTGACGTCCTCGGGGATCACGTGGTCCCGGCCGGCCAGGAAGGCGTGTGACCGGCTGGCCGCAAGCAGCGCGAGACCGGCGCGCGGTGAAAGTCCTGACTCGAACCAGCGCTCGTCCCGTGTTTCGCCCAGCAGCGCTTGCACGTAGTCGAGCAGGTTGTCGCTGACGTGCACCGCATCGCAATCCGCCTGCAGTGCGCGGATCTCTTCCGGTGTGAGCATCTGTTCGGTACGAACCAGCATCTTCGCGCGGTCTTCCGAGACCAGGAGCGAACGCTCCGCGGCCGGGTCCGGGTAGCCGATGGAAAAACTCAGCAGAAAGCGGTCCAGCTGTGAATCGGGCAGGGGAAAGGTGCCGATCAGGTCCAGCGGATTCTGTGTCGCCATCACGAAAAAAGGATCGGGCAGGCGATGAGTTTCGTTCTCGATCGTGACCTGGCGCTCCGCCATGCCTTCCAGCAGGGCACTTTGTGTTTTCGGCGTGGCGCGGTTGATTTCGTCGGCCAGGATGACCTGCGAAAAAATCGGGCCCGGATGAAATTCAAAGCAGTCTTTTTCGCGCTTGTATATCGACACGCCCAGGATATCGGCGGGCAGCAGGTCGCTGGTGAACTGGATGCGCTGGTAATCGGTACCGATGACGCGGGCCATCGCGTGGGCAAGCGTCGTTTTGCCGACGCCGGGCACGTCCTCGATCAGCAGGTGCCCCCTGGCCAGCAGGCAACAGAAAGCCAGGTTCACCTGGCGGTCCTTGCCCAGGAGGATATGGTTTACGACGGCCTGTGCTTCCTGCAATCGTTGCAGGCGATTATCTGTCACGTTCTGTATCCCCGCTCAGCCGGATCACTCGTTGCCCGGTGCTTTTGAGCGAGTATATCGAAAATGCTGCGGGGTTTCGCAAGCTTCGAACGGCACAGGTCTTCAGCCGTCCGCCCGGTCCCCACAGGGATTCTCGACTGCGTCGCGCGGAAAGGCGTCCACTTCGATGACCGCGCGCGCCGCTTCCTGGGCCAGCCGGACCGTGGTTGCCTGCTCTTCGGTGATGACACCGCTCTCGACGGCTTTCTGTACGAGTTCCCGGTGGTTTTCCCAGGTGACGGGCTGTTTCAGGGCGTTCTTGACGGCGCTTTCCGCCTGGCTGGCCATCAGCACCAGGTGGAACGCGGTGTGCACCTGGCCGCAGGCATCTTCCTGGTCCGAGACATAAACCCCGGAAACGAGGCGGTCACGCGCTTCGTTTTCGCTGAGCAGGATGGCGGCGGCGTCCTTCGTCGTGCGGTCGGTCGGTGGCCGGTAATTGGGCCCGTAGGGGAACAGCAGCCACTTCACGACGCCGCCTGCGAACGGTATGGGAAAGTTCTGCAGAACGCCGCGGAGACTCTCCTGCACCGTGTACAGGCTGTCGTCCATGGCCCACTGGAGCAGAGGCAGGTCTTCTTCCGGTCTGCCGTCGTCTTCGAAACGCTTCAGTACGGCCGAACCCAGGTACAGGTGGATCAGGGCATCCGCCAGGCGCCCGGACAGGATCTCGCGGACTTTGAAATTTTTGCCCAGCGTGACCAGCACCAGGTCGGAGACGAAACAGAAAGCCGCGGCCATGCGGGTCATGCTGCGGAAATAATGAGCCGTCGGTCCCTTCACGGGCGGACGCGTCGCGCGGCCGCGCGTCAGACCCAGCATGAGCGAGCGCACGAGGTTGCTGATGGCGTAACCGACGTGCTTGAACAGCGCGCGGTCGAAGGCCTTGCGCGCGCCCGGGCTCGGATCACGTGCCGACGTCATTTCCTTGAGCAGCCAGGGATGAGCGCGGACGGCGCCCTGTCCGAAAATGATCAGGGAGCGGGTCAGGATATTGGCGCCTTCCACCGTGATCGCAATGGGCAGGGACTCGTAGGCGCTCGACAGGTAGTTTCCCGGGCCGGTGCTGACACCCTTGCCACCGTGGATATCCATGGCGTCGTTGATGCACTGGCGGTTCGCCTCGGTCAGGTGATACTTGAGAATGGCCGACAGGATGCCGGGGCGTTCCCCCTGGTCCAGCGCAACCAGCGTCAGCCGTCGCGCTGCATCCATGCGGTAGGTGCGCCCGGCGATGCGCGCCAACGGTTCCTGGATGCCTTCGAAAAACCCGATCGGCATGTCGAACTGTTTGCGGATTCGCGCATAGGAACCGGACATCAAAGAGGCCATTTTGCCGCCCGCGGCGCCCGTGGCCGGCAGGGAAATCGCTCTTCCGGAGGCCAGGCACTGCATCAGCATGCGCCAGCCCAGGCCGATGCACTGCTGTCCGCCGATGACCTGCTCGAGCGGGATGAACACGTCGGTGCCGCGCGTCGGCCCGTTCATGAACGTGGCGCCGACGGGCAGGTGACGGTCGCCGATTTCCACGCCGGGCAAATTGGTCGGCACCAGCGCGCAGGTGATGCCCAGTTCCTTCTGCGGGCCGAGCAGACCGTCCGGATCCCGCGCCTTGAATGCAAGCCCGAGCAAGGTCGCGACCGGGGCCAGCGTGATGTAGCGCTTGTTCCAGTTCAGCCGGAAGCCGAGAACCTTTTTGCCATCGACTTCCTGTTCACAGACGACGCCCGTGTCGACCATGCTGCCGGCCGCGTCTGAGCCCGCGGTGGATGACGTCAGCGCGAAGCAGGGCACTTCCTCACCGCTCGCCAGGCGCGGCAGGTAGTGGTTTTTCTGTTCTTCTGTTCCATAGTGCAGCAGCAGTTCGCCGGGGCCGAGCGAGTTCGGAACCATGACCGTGATGGCGGCGGTCAGGTTGCGCGAGGCGATTTTCATGACCACCTCGGCGTGACCCTGTGCCGAAAAACCCAGGCCGCCGTATTCTTTCGGGATAATCATGCCGAACATGCGTTTTTCAAGAATGAAATCCCACAGTTCGTCGGGCAGTCGACGGCGCTTCTCGCTGATCTCCCAGCTGTCCAGGCGCCGGCAGAGTTCTTCCACGGGCCCGTCGATAAAGGCGCGTTCCTCGTCGGTGAGCGAGGGGGCCGGTACCTTCAGCAGTTCTTTCCAGCGCGGCCGCCCGGAAAAAATCTCGGCATCCCACCATACGGTTCCGGCATCCAGGGCTTCCTGCTCCGTTTCCGAAATGCGCGGCAGGAGCTTGCGGAATATGCTGAACAGCCGGTCACTGATCAGCAAGCGGCGCAGCGGGGTAATGGAAAAGCCCAGCAGCACGGTGGCGACGATGCCGTTCGACCAGCGGAACCAGCTCGGCACATCGAGCGGTATGCGGAACCAGGTCCAGAGAACGGTGACGACCACCATGAACAGCATGGCGACCAGCAGCGGCACGCGCTTGTACGACAGGACCAGGAGGGTCAGAACGAGGATGAGAAGATAGACGGTATCCATTCGAAGTCTCTCCTGCTGGCGCGGCTAGAGTCAGTGAAAAGTCCGCTTGCGGCTCATCATAGGTGCGCACCATTCGAAGGGCAAGACGGGGCAGTGGGCGATTGCGCCGCAGCGGCCGAATCCTTAAAATTAGTCAATTGTGCCAAGCCCATGAGCTTGAATTTCTGTTTTTTATAAAACATATTTATTTCATATATTTAGAAGGAGTCCTTAAGTGGCCATTGAAAGAACCCTGTCGATCGTCAAACCGGACGCGGTGGCGAAAAACGTCATCGGCGAGATTTACAGCCGCTTCGAGAAAGCCGGATTGAAAATTGTCGCCGCCAAGATGAAGCAGTTGACGGCCGAAGACGCCCAGCGTTTTTATGCCGTGCATGAAGGCAAGCCGTTTTACGATGACCTGGTAGCCTTCATGACTTCCGGTCCGGTGATGATCCAGGTTCTCGAAGGCGAGAGCGCGATTGCGAAAAACCGTGAACTGATGGGCGCGACCAATCCGCAGGACGCCGCGCCCGGCACGATCCGCGCCGATTTCGCCAGGAGCATCGACGCCAACGCCGTGCACGGCTCCGACGCGCCGGAAACCGCCGCCTATGAAATCGGCGTGTTTTTCAGCGAAGACGAAATCGTCTCACGCTGAGCGACGGGACAGTCTCATGAACGGAACGGACGACCGCGTCAACCTGATGGACCTCGAAGAGGGCCGCATGCGGTCCTTCTTCGAGTGGTTGGGCGAGAAACCGTTCCGTGCACAGCAGGTGCTCAAGTGGATCTATCACCACCGGGTGACTGATTTCAGCGAGATGAGCAACCTCAGCCTCGCGCTGCGGGAAAAACTGCAGCAGGTCGCCCGCATCGAACCGCCCGCAATCGTCGCCGAGCAGGTGTCTCAAGACGGGACCATCAAGTGGATGATGGGCTGCGGCGGCGGCAACGCGGTGGAAACGGTGTTCATCCCGGAACCCAACCGCGGCACCTTGTGCATTTCTTCACAGGTCGGCTGCGCGCTGAACTGCACTTTTTGCGCCACCGGTGCGCAGGGCTTCAACCGCAACCTCGATACGGCCGAGATCATCGGCCAGGTCTGGCAGGCCGCGCGGGCCCTGGGGCATGAACGCAATGGAACGCGCCGCATCACCAACATCGTGCTGATGGGCATGGGTGAGCCGCTGGCCAACTTCAATCCCGTCGTGCGGGCGATCTCCCTGATGCGCAACGACCTCGGTTTCGGTTTCGCGTCGAAGCGCGTCACCCTGTCGACCTCCGGCCTGGTTCCGGAGATCGACCGGCTGCGCGAAACCATCGACGTGGCGCTGGCCGTCTCACTCCATGCCGCGGACGACGAGACCCGTGTCAAGCTGGTGCCGCTCAACCGCAAGTACCCGATCGCCGAGTTGATGCGCGCCTGCCGGGATTTTGTCTCCGAGAAGCACAAGCGCACGGTGACTTTCGAGTACACCCTGATCGACGGTGTCAACGACAGCCCGGAGCAGGCCAGAAAACTGGTCAAGTTGCTGCGACGCCTGCCAAGCAAGCTGAACCTGATTCCGTTCAACCCGTTTCCCGGAACGGTTTACCGCTGCTCGCCGGAATCGCGTATTCTCGAGTTTCAGAAAATCGTCATGGATGGCGGACTGATTGCTACCGTGCGCAAGACCCGGGGCGATGACATCGACGCCGCCTGCGGACAATTGGCCGGTAAAGTGCTCGATCGCACCCGGCGGAGCCGTATGCTCCAGGCCCGTATCGAAGGATGAACAACCGTGAATAGATCCAGGATAACGCTTACCTTTCTCGTGATCGTGATGCTTACGGCATGCTCCTCTTCTCCGGACCGATCGGACGACGAGCAGCGCAAGGCAGCCGAGACCAACGCGGCGCTGGGTCGCCAGTACATGGATCGCGGTCAGTACGAAATCGCGCTCGAAAAACTCAAGCGGTCGGTCGGCTTCGACAAGACGTATGCGCCGGCCCACACGCTGCTGGGTGTTCTCTACGAGACCATCGGCGAAGTCGACAAGGCAGAGAAAGAGTTTCGTCTCGCGGTGAAGTACGATCCGGATGACGGCGACGTGAACAACAACCTGGGCGCTTTCCTGTGCCGCAACGGGTATTCGGACGAGGCGGACCGTTATTTCCAGATCGCGGTGGAAGACCCGTTTTATTCGACACCGGGCGTCGCGCTGGCAAATGCCGGAAGTTGCGCGCTGGCCCGGAATGATCTGGACAAGGCAGAGAAATATCTGCGACAATCATTGAGTTACGATAACAAGATGAGTGCTGCTCTATTTCCAATGGCCGAACTGAGCTATCGGAAGGGCACTTATCTTCAGGCGCGGGCCTTCCTGCAGCGGTTCGAAGCCGTATCGGAACTGACGCCGGAAAGCCTGGAACTGGGTATCGCGATCGAAACCCGGCTGGGTGATATGGAACGCGTGGAGTGGTATCGAAACGAAATCTGGGAAAAATTCCCGGACACCATGCAATCGCCTGAACGCGATGACAAAGGACGTCAATGACGGAACAACAGCAACTGCTTCCTCTACGCCCGGGTGAAATTCTCGCGCTGAAACGGAATGAGCGCGGCCTGTCTTTGAGCGAGGCGGCCAAGAGCAGCGGCATCAGCCGCCAGGTGCTCGAAGCGCTGGAGTCCGGCAACACGGACCATCTGCCCGGAATCTACCTCAAGGGGCACTACCGCAATTACGCCCGCTTCCTCGGGATCGAAGATGAAGCCTTCGATTCTCAGATCAAGCAGATCGACTGCAGTGAAGCCGAGCTTCGGACTATTTTCGAAGGCAAGGAAAAAGGCAGCGGTGGCGAGCGCTGGCTGAAGGTTTCGGGTTACCTCGCCGCGTCGGTGATGATCGTGGCGCTCGCCTGGCAGTTTACCCATGAGGCC
>JASFSI010000024.1:0-11393 GCA_050114495.1 Lysobacterales bacterium
TTTTTGCTGATTACCAGCCCGACCGCTTCCTACGCCCTGGCCAACGCGGCGATGATTGCGGGCATCAAGCCGGAAGCGGGGCGCGCGCCCGACACGGAGCATGATTCGTGACGATCCTGTTCAGTGTCTTCCTGCTGACCCTGCTGGTCATTACCGCGGTCGCGGTGGTGCAGACGCGCAACCTGTTCGTCTCGGTGATGCTGCTGGGCATTTTCAGTCTGCTGATCGCGGCGAATTTCCTGCTGCTCGATGCGGCGGACGTCGCATTGACCGAGGCGGCGGTGGGTGCCGGTATTTCGACCGTCCTGTTCCTTGGCGCGCTGGCCCTGACCTTTGAACGCGAGCACCGGCCCACGCCGCACCGCTGGCTTTCGCTGGCGGTGGTCTCCGCCGCCACGCTGGTCGTACTGTACGCGACTTTTGACAAGCCGAAGTTTGGCGATCCGAGCGCACCCGTGCAGGTTCATGTTGCACCCTGGTACATCGAGAAAACGCCCGAGGTCATCGATGTGCCCAATATCGTGACCGCCGTGCTGGCGAGTTTCCGTGGCTACGACACCCTGGGGGAAGTATTGGTCGTGTTCACGGCCGGTATCGGGGTGCTGTTCCTGCTGTCTGCAAGCCATGGTCATGCGGCCCAGCGCCGGTCCAATGACGGTGAAGAATCTGAAATCGGCCTGCGTAACGACCTGATACCGCGCGTGGTAGGCCGGCTCCTGGTGCCGTTCATCCTGCTGTTCGGGCTGTATGTTCAGTTCCACGGTGATTACGGGCCGGGAGGCGGTTTCCAGGCCGGCGCGCTGATCGCGGCGGCGGTCATCCTGTTCGCCCTGGTGGAGGGCGAGGATCGCACGCTCGAGGCGATCCCGCGCAGCGCGCTGCTCGCACTGATGGTCAGCGGCGCCATGCTGTACGGCGGGGTCGGCGTGGCGGGCATGCTCCTGGGCGGCGAATTCCTGAACTATTCCGTATTGGCCGAGGATCCGATCGCCGGGCAGCATCTCGGCATCATCCTGATCGAGGCGGGCGTCGGCTTGACCGTAACCGGCGTGTTGCTGAGTATTTTCCACGCCTTTGCCGCGCGGGACCGCTTCTGATGGAACTGCTCGGTATCTACCACTACTGGGTTTTCGCCGTTCTGCTGATGATCGGTTTTTACGCCGTGGTGGCCAAGGTCAACCTGGTCAAGAAACTGATCGGCCTGTCGCTGTTCCAGGCGGCCGTATTCCTGCTGTACATCACGATGGGCAAAGTGAGCGGCGGCACGGCGCCGATATTTCTCAAGGACATGAGCGAACCGGTGTTTTCCAATCCCCTGCCCCAGGTCTTGATCCTGACCGCGATCGTGGTGGGCATATCCACGACGGCGCTGGGCCTCGGCATCATCGTTCGCATCAAGGAAGAATACGGCACGATCGAGGAAGACGAAATTCAGGAGATCGATCGTCGATGACCGGTTTCTCTGCGCATCTGCCGGTCCTCCAGGTCATCGTGCCCATGCTGCTGGCGCCGCTCGTCGTGCTGCTCAATCCCCGGGGGCTGGCCTGGATGGCCGCAACAGCAGGCAGCGTCATGGCGTTCCTGATCGCTCTGAGCCTGGCTGCTCAGGTGCTCGCGGGGGCTGATGTCCGTTACGTCATGGGCGGCTGGGTCGAACCTTACGGTATCGGTCTGCGTGTCGATGAATTCAGTGCATTGCTGCTGCTGATCGTGACCGGCGCGTCCATGGCGGCGCTGCTGGCTGCGCGGCGCAGTATCGATGACGCCATCGAGGGCGACCGCCAGCCCCTGTTCTACTCGGCCTGGCTGCTGACGCTGGCCGGCCTGTGCGGCATCGTCGTATCTGCAGACGCCTTCAATATTTTTGTCTTCATGGAAATTTCTTCGCTGGCCAGTTATGTCCTGGTGGCCGGCGGGCCGGACCGCCGCGCGCTGCCGGCCGTATTCAAGTACCTGATGATGGGTACTGTCGGCGCGACCTTTTACCTGATCGGCGTCGGCCTGGTTTACATGATGACGGGCACGCTGAACCTGGCCGACATGGAATTGCGCATCTACGAGGTGGCGGATCAGCGGCCGATCCTGGTGGCCGCCGGTTTCATCACCGTCGGCCTGGCCCTGAAGGCGGCGGTGTTCCCGCTGCACGTGTGGCTGCCGAATGCGTACACCTATGCACCGCACGCGGTAACGGTTTTCCTCGCCGCCTGCGCGACCAAGGTTTCGCTGTATGTGCTGCTGCGTTTCGATTTCGTGGTATTCCAGCAGAACCTCGTCGGGCACGAAGTGCAGTTCACCGCTTTCCTGATGCCGTTGGCTGCGCTGGCGATCCTCGTGGGATCGGCGGTCGCCCTGTTCGAAAACAATCTGAAACGCCTGCTGGCTTACTCTTCGGTAGCGCAGATCGGCTACATCCTGCTGGGCGCCAGCATGATCAGCGTCGCCGGTCTTTCGGCCGGCATGTTGCACATGTTCAACCACGCCCTGGCCAAGGGCGCCTTGTTCCTGGCCGTGGTCTGCCTGGCCACGCGTCTCGCGACCTTCGACCTGCGGGAGATGGCCGGCGCCGCCCGGGCCATGCCCTGGACCATGGCCGCGTTCGTGCTGGGCGGGCTCAGCCTGATCGGCGTGCCGGGCACGGCCGGGTTCATCAGCAAGTGGTACCTGGTGACTGCCGCGCTTGAGCAGGGTTGGCTGGGTGTCGTGCTGATCGTCGTGGTCGTTGCCGGGTCGCTGATGGCCGTGGCCTATATCTGGCGCATTGTCGAGGCCGTATGGTTCACGCAGCCGGAAGTCGGGGCGGCGAAGGCCGAAACCGGGAGCATGGCCGAGGCGCCGGCGCTCATGCTGGCGGTGACCTGGGCGGCGGCCTTGGCCAACATCGGTTTCGGACTCTACACATCACCGCAGCGTGAACTCGCCGAAAAGGCCGCGGGCGCGCTCCTGGGGCAGCTGCCATGACGGACGCGCAGTTGATTCTCGCGGCCCTCGGCGTGCCTCTTTCGGGCGCGCTGCTGATCGGCCTGGCCGGCCGCTTCAATGCCAACCTGCGCGAGGCCGTTACCCTGCTGACCGCGGCAACACTGATGGCCTGCGTGTGGAGCCTGCTGCCGGAAATCTACAGCGGCGGCCGCCCGGAAGCCAGGCTGGCAGAAGTGCTGCCCGGCATCGAGATCGCCTTCAAGGTCGAGCCGCTGGGCATGATGTTCGCCGCGCTGGCCTCGGGCCTGTGGCTGGTCAACTCGGTCTATTCGATCGGCTACATGCGCGGCAACAAGGAAAAAAACCAGACGCGCTTCTATGTCATGTTTGCGGTGTCGCTGGCCGCCGCGATGGGTATCGCGTATTCGGCCAACCTGTTTACCCTGTTCCTGTTCTACGAGGCGCTCACGCTTTCGACCTATCCGCTGGTTGCGCACAAGGGCGACAAGGCCACCGTGCGTTCTGCGCGGGTCTACCTGGGCATCCTGATTTCCGCCTCGATCGGCTTGCTGCTGCCGGCGATTATCTGGACGTACAGCGCGGCGGGCAGCGGGACATTCACGCCGGGCGGCATTCTAGAGGGTCATATCGAAGGGCCCGCCATCGGCCTGCTGCTGGGTCTGTTCGTGTTCGGCACCGCCAAGGCGGCGGTCATGCCGGTCCACCGCTGGCTGCCGGCCGCGATGGTGGCGCCAACGCCAGTCAGCGCGCTGCTGCACGCGGTCGCGGTGGTCAAGGCGGGCGTGTTCACCATTACGAAGTTGATCGTTTACATCTTCGGCGTCGATTTCCTGTTTTCCGAACCGAGCAGCGGCTGGCTGTTTTACGCGGCGGCGTTCACGATCATCGCCGCCAGTGTCGTTGCGCTGCGGCAGCAGAACCTCAAGCGCCTGCTGGCCTACTCGACCATCGCGCAGCTCTCTTACGTCGTGATGGCGGCGGCCATTCTGAAGCCACTGGCGGAAGTGGGCGCGGCGATGCACATGCTGGCCCATGCCTTCGGCAAGATCACGCTGTTCTTCGCGGCGGGCGCCATTTACACCGCCTCCAGGAAAACCGAGCTGGGCCAGCTGCACGGTATCGGGCGCCGCATGCCGGTCACCATGACCGCGTTCACCATCGGCGCGCTGAGCATGATCGGCGTGCCGCCGACCGCGGGGTTCATCTCCAAGTGGTATATCCTCGCCGGCGCCTTCCAGGCTGACAACTACCTGGCGCTGGCGACCATCATCGCCAGCACGGCACTGAACGCCGCCTACTTTCTGCCGATTATCTACATGGCCTGGTTCCTGCCGGACAAAACGCCGCCCGAGCGCGCCCACGGCGAGGCGCCCTTTGCCGCGGTGCTCGCGCTGGCGATAACCGCCGCGCTCACCCTGGCGTTCTTCGTTTACAGCGCGCCGGCTTATGAACTCGAAGCGCAACTTTTCAGGAATATGCCATGAGTGAGCGCAAGGACCCGCAGCAAATGCATTCGCGGCCGAACGACGATGCCTGGCTGGCGCGCCCCTCCACGATCCGCCTGTTGTGGGTGGTGTTCATTGTCGTGTTGGCGGCCTCGGTCGGCGCCCAGTGGCTGTTCAAGGTGAAGGGCTATTTCGGCGCGGACGGCGGGTTCGCATTCGGCGCCGTGTACGGTTTCCTGTCCTGCGTGGCGATGGTGCTGTTCGCCAAGGGTCTCGGTTACCTGCTGAAACGCGACAAGGACTATTACCGCGAGGCGGACGATGATTGATTTTCTGCCGCCCGCCCTGATCCTGCTCGTCGGCGCGTTGCTGATTGGCCCTACGCGCGGGCGACTGCGCACGGCGGTCGTATTGCTCGCGCCGCTTTTGACCCTGATTGCCATCTGGCAGGTGCCCGACGGCGTGGTGCTGACGCTTGATTTCCTGCAGTACCCGATCGAGCCGATCGAGGGCAGCCCGGTGCGCCGGCTGTTCGCGACCATTTTCGGACTGATGGCCCTGGTCGGTGGCCTGTTCGCTTACCGTCAGGCCAGGTGGTACGAGCTTGCCGCGGCTTACGCTTACGCTGCCGGAGCCATCGGCGTCAGCTTTTCCGGCGACCTGATCAGCCTGTTCCTGTTCTGGGAACTGATGGCGCTGTTCTCGACCGTGGTTGTGTGGTGCGGCGGTACGCCGGGCGCCCGCGCGGCGGGCATTCGCTACGCGATCATGCACCTGCTGGGTGGCGTGATCCTGAAGGTCGGAATCGAGGGCGTGATGGTTCATACCGGCTCGATCGAGATCCGCCCGATGCTGGCCGACAATTTTGATCACTGGATGATCCTGATCGGCATCCTGATCAACGCCGCGGCGCCGCCGCTGTCCGCCTGGCTGTCGGACGCCTACCCGGAATCCAGCCCGACCGGTTCCGTGTTTCTCTCGGCGTTCACCACCAAGACCGCGGTTCTTGCGCTGATCCTGCTGTTCCCGGGCGAACCGGTGCTGATCGGCATCGGCCTGTTCATGGTGATGTACGGCATTATCTACGCCCTGCTGGAAAACGACATTCGCCGCATCCTCGCGTTTTCGATCGTCAACCAGGTGGGTTTCATGGTTTGCGCCGTCGGCATCGGCACGCAGATGGCGATCAACGGCGCGTCCGCCCACGCCTTCGCGCATATCATCTACAAGGCCCTGCTGTTCATGAGCGCCGGAGTGGTGGTTTACCGGACGGGGTACAACAAGTGCACCGAGGTGGGCGGCCTGTTCCGGACCATGCCGCTTACGGCCGTGTGCGGCATCATCGGCGCGCTCGCGATTTCCGGTTTTCCGCTGACTTCCGGTTTCACCACCAAGACGATGATCTCGCAGGCCGCGGCCAACGAGGGCCTGGCCGTGGTCTACTTCCTGCTGGCGGCGGCCTCGGCGGGCGTCTTCCTGCACGCGGGCATCAAGTTTCCCTGGTTCGTGTTTTTCCAGCGTGACTCCGGCCTGCGTCCCAAGGACGCGCCCTGGAACATGGCCGTGGCGATGGTGATCTTCTCCGTGCTGTGCATCCTGTTCGGCGTCGCGCCGCAGCTGCTCTACGACTACCTGCCCTACCCCGTGGACTACCAGGCCTACACGGCCGGTAAAGTCATTTTCTACCTGCAGCTGCTGCTGTTCAGCGGCCTCGCTTTTTTCCTGCTGCTGCCGCTGATGCGCCGTACCGAGACCATCAGCCTGGATGCCGACTGGTTGTGGCGGGTGGCCCTGTTCCGCTTGGCGAGCGGCCTGTACCGTGCGTTGGCCTGGCTGGGTGCGAAGGGCGGGGAAATCCTTTCCGCTGTCGGCCGCAGCCTGGGTCGGCGGGGACAGCACTGGTTCGGTTCGGAAACGACCGGCGGGCGCCGCGTTCACGGCGTTTTTGCGCGGGCCTGGCCGATTGGCACCACAGCCTTGTGGATCGCGGTCCTGTTGACGGCCTACGTGTTCTTTTATTATCTCGATTAAGGCCGGGTACGGCGCGGGATCATTGATGAACAATAGGGAACGGGATTCAAACAAGACCCTGGGCTGGCGCCTGTTCGGCTGGGGCTCGGTTCCTCGAAGACTGCGCCCGGCGCTCGAGGCCGAGGGAATCCGTCTGCTGGAAGAAGGCTTGCCCGGACGTTTCGTCACGCGGCGCCTGAAAGCGCCCGGTCGGCGTTACCGCTTTCGCAGGGAAGGGTTTTCGGGCTGCATCGTGGTGACCGGCAAGCGTCTGCTTTTGTGCAGTTATCGCAAGCTGCAGGTCAACATCGGCCTGGACGATCCGCGCCTGCGTTCACTGCACGTGACGACGGCACACCCGGGCTGGCTGACGATCTGGTTCGAATCGGCCCGTTTCCATGATGACTGGAAAGGCGTTATCGAGCTTCGGCTGAAAACCTCTAATGCAGTGAAAATCAGGCAGGAACTGATATCGCTTGGTCTGTCTCCGGGCCGGCCGTTTTAGGCAAGCGCCCGCCGGGAACGGATGCTTACAGCGGCCCCGGCATGCCCGGGCCCCGGCTCATCAACTCGCAGGACTCGACGTGCTGCAGGGTCAGCGGCTGCACCGGTATGACGCCGGATACCGCGGGAACCGTCAGGTCGTAGGCGATTGTTCCGCTGACGCAGTTTTCGAATTCGACCGTCATCGTGCCGACGCGTGTCTGGGGAGTTTCAACGGGTGGATCGGCCGCATCGAAGGCTCCGCCCCGGGCAAGAAAAACGTCGAGCTCGGCCCGGGCGCCGTCGATCGGGCCAAGTGCAGTCAGCCAGCGGTGCCCGGGTTCGCCCAACGCGGCTGTGCCGTCCACCGGGCGCTGCAGGTCGAATGTATACCAACCGGCAAACAGCTGGTTTGTGTCGTCGTAGATGTCCATGAACACGCCCTGGCCAGCGGTTTCGCTGTTGAACCATGCCCCGGCCAGGCCTCGGTTGATACGAAAAGAAGCAGGAGGCGCCAGCACGAAATAGTAGCTCCCGGTGGCCTCGCTGTTTCTCGGCTGCACGACGAACCAGTAGTCGCGCCCGGCCTCGAGTTCAACCGTGCCGCTGTTATCAAGAAAAAAGCCGCGCACCCCGGAGGTCGGGACGCGGTTGACGTTGGGTTCGACAGGATCGAAAGGCGCCGTGTAAACCTGCAGGCAGACATCGATGTCGCCCGAGTAAACCGAGATATCCTGATAGTAGTAGGTGCCACTGCGTTCAAATCGGAACGGGCCGCTTTCACGGTAGCCGCCGAAGCCGCAGGCCGAGGGAGATACCGGGCTCGATGAGGTAATCGCTCCACCCGTGAACGGCGGTGACGTCACGGCGAGATCGGACTCGATCGAGCCAGGTCCGGTGAAAGAAACCGCCCAGGCGCCTTCCTTGTTGGTGCAGGCCTGCTGCAGGATGAGACGGTAGCTCTGTCCCGAATCGAGATCGTATGAGCCCGCTGTATCGACAGCAAATGGCAGGCCCGACTCGTCGGCATTGGGCCGCACCAGGTTGACGGACGGGTTGGCCGCATCGAACGGACCGTCGTAGACGAGGATGGTGAGGTCCACGCCGTTGTACTTGGCGCCTTCCAGGTACAGCACGTCCAGCACGGAATAGGTGCCGCTGGCCGAGACCCGCAGCGTGCCCGCATCCTGGTAAGCCAGAAGGTCTTGTACATCGCAGACACCGTAAAACGGAGCGGCTTTTGCCTCCGTTCCATTGAAGCTTCCGGCGAGCACGGTGCTGGCAGCTGCCGCCAGGCCAGGTTGGCACAGCAGCAGTATTCCAAGTGCAAGAAACTGTTTTTTCATGTTTATTCCCGTTTCCGAGTCGAAAATTGCGCGATTCCTGCCGCGATCGCGGGTTCAGCAGGTTCCAATTGCCCTGTTCGGCACGGATAATTCGCCCATGATTCCGTATGTTTTCTCATGATGCCATGGCGGTTGTGAACAAAGTGCGAAGACAGCGCCGCTTCATCGCCGTCGCCGGCAATATAGGCGCCGGCAAATCCTCGCTGGTGGATTTTCTGACCGCCACCTACGACGTGGCGCCGTTTTACGAGCCGAACGACGAGAACCCCTACCTCGAGGATTTTTACTCGGACATGCGGGCCTGGGCCTTTCACTCCCAGATGTTCTTTCTCAGCAACAAGTTTCGCATCCACCAGGAGGCCGACCGCACCGAAGGCGTGGTCATCCAGGACCGCACGATTTTCGAGGACGCCGAGATTTTCGCCACGGCCCTGCGCCGGATGCGCAAAATCGACAGCCGTGACTGGTCGACTTATTGGTCTTTCTACCAGGGCATACTGGAAGCAATCCAGCCGCCGGACCTGATGATCTACCTGCGCTGCCCGATTCGAACGATCCGTCGCCGAATCCGCCTGCGGGGAAGAAAGATGGAGCAGGACATTCCGCTGTCCTACCTCAAACGCCTTGAGGCCCTGTACGAAAACTGGATCGAGAACTACGACCTCGGCGAGGTGCTGGTGTTGGATTCACATCGGCTGGATTTCGTCAGCGACCTCGTGGACCGGCAGGACGTGCGCGAACGCATCGAGAAACTGCTGCCGATAAAGCGCCGCTGATTTCGCGGCCCGTCAGTCCGCGAATGAGTTCAGTATCTCGGTAAAGCGCGGGTGGGAGCGCACGCTGTCGAGATCGGAGTCGTGCAGCAGCCATTCGCGGTTGAGGTTTCCGACCTTGAAGCGGCAGTTTTCCAGGCAGTCGATCGATTTTTCAGCATCCCCCGCCAGCGCATACAGGCAGGCTGCGTTGTAATGCACGATGGAGTCCATCGGCGCCTTGCGTACCGATTCCGCCATCCACTTCACGGCTTCATCCTTGTCGCCCAGTCGCATCAGGGCAAAGGCGCCCATGTTCAGCGCGCGGTTATCGTCCGGGTTCAGTTCCAGTACGGCCCGCGCTCGCGCGATTCCCTTGCGGGTAGCCTCCATCTCGCGCTCCCGGTCGCCCAGGCTGTGATAGATCTGCGGCAGCAGCAGCATGCTCTGGTAATCCTCGGGGCGGATTTCAGCCGCGCGTTCAAACAGGCTGCACGCAGACTCGAGGTCGCCCTCGTGCACCTTGCTGCGGCCGAAGAAATAGTGCGCTTCGTAACTCTCGGGATTCAGTTCGAGTGCCCGCTGGAATTCTTCGGTCGCTGCCTGGTAATCCTGCACCATGCAGTGCGCGATGCCGGCAGCGATGTGCGATTCCGGCCATTCCGGCGCCAGCTCGAGCGCCTTTTCACTGGTGCGCAACGCTTCGTCCCGGTTGACGTTGGAAGCATTGAAGTACATGTGCTCGAAGCCGAAGGTGTAAGCCAGTCCCGCCCAGGCCCGGCCAAAACCCGGTTCGACTTCGATGGCCCGTTCAAACATCTGGCGGGCGTAGATCGTGTCCTCGATGTTCTGGTGGGCGAAGTAGCTCAGCCCCCGCAGGAAAAAGTCGTAGGCCTTGGGCGTCACCTGCTGCTTGCCCAGCCCGGATGCGTGCAGGGTGACACTGAGCGTTTCCGCTATCGACTGCGCGATTTCTTCCTGGATGCTGAAGATATCTGCCAGGCCGCGATCGTACTGGCGTGACCAGAGGTGGTATCCATCCGCGGTCTTGACCAGTTGAGCGGTGATGCGCAGCCGGTCGCCGGCTTTGCGCACACTGCCTTCCAGGACGTTTCCGACATGCAGTTTTTCGCCGATCTCCTCGACACCGGCTCCCTCGTGCCGGCGGCAGAACTGGAAGGTGGTGACGCGCGAAGCAACGCGCAGGTCCGGGATCTTGCACAGGGCATTCAGGATTTCCTCGGCGATCCCTTCGCAGAAATAACCCTGGTCGCCGTGTTCGCTCATGTCTTCGAACGGCAACACCGCTATGGAGGTTGAGGATTCTTCCCGGGTCTCCGCTTGTTCGACGTCTTCGGGGTCACGGCGGATGCCTTTCGGCGTCAATTCATAGGCCCAGGCAAGCACCAGGGCAATGGGAAAACCGAGCACGACCAGGGCGATCAGTAGACTCAGTGACCAGCCGGGGAGCAGAAGCGCCTCGAACGTGACCTCGCCGACCTGCAGAACGACCCAGCCGACGAGGATATAGACCGCCGCGACCCGGATGACCTTGCGGTCCCGGAGACGGGTGAAAAAGCTCTTTTCAGGCTTTCCGTTCATGGCGCTGTCATGGACCAGTTTACAC
Organism: Lysobacterales bacterium; assembly: GCA_050114495.1. Lineage (GTDB taxonomy): Bacteria > Pseudomonadota > Gammaproteobacteria > Xanthomonadales > SZUA-36 > JABDPF01. Next base: position 10,604 of record JASFSI010000024.1, read on the forward strand.
CAGCAGGCCGGAGCAGCCCATGTGCCAAGGGGCCCGGTCGGCGGTATGGCGTGATCAGTCGCTCTGAGGCGGAAAAGCGCGGGAAAGCGGGATCAGCCAGTGGTTCGAGTCCGGGTCGATCGATCCGCCCATTTCCGTGGTTACCACGCGGTCGACGACCTGCAGGCCCTGGTCCGCCATGTGCGGAAAGGTGTCGATACCGTCAGCGGAAAAGTTTCCGCGCGTGCGGTGAATATCGAAACGTTCAGAAAAACGGCGTGCAAAGGCTTCTTCGATACCTTTTCTGCCGTACAGGAATCCGAGCAGTCCACCCCAGGTGGCAGCCGGATTGTCGGAGTCCCAGCCGGCGAGCACGGCAATTTGCACGGTTTTCTGAAAATCGCCCTCGCCGTACATCAGGCTGACGATGCTCGCGGCAAAATTGATGCCCGAGGCGAAGCAGCCATTGCAGTACAGCCCCCGCGAGCTGAGATCGTAGCCGTCCTGTTGCTCGACCTGGTAGCGCCGGTAGACGTCATCGCGGGCCTGTTCCCAGGGCACACCGGCTTGGTAGCGGCTTTTTACGAAGTCGTACATCGCAGCCACGTAGCCGTCTTCGGGCAATTGCTTGCGAGCGGTTTCGGCCATCCAGCGGACCTGGTCCCGGCGGCTCAGCGCCGGATCAGCAATGGCGGCGAGCGAGTGCATGACCACGTAAAACTCCGCGGCCCGGGCGGCGTTTTCGCGCGCGGTGGTGCGAATCGGAAGATACGCCATTTCAAGCGCCACATCGGGCCGGCCCGGTGCAAAC
>JASFSI010000025.1:0-11390 GCA_050114495.1 Lysobacterales bacterium
GCCCCTGCTGGCGCTCATCCGCCAACGGCTTGCGCGCGGGGCCGTCGTCGGCGGCAGCAGCGCGGGGGCGGCGATCATGAGCCGCGACATGATCGCCGGCGGAACCAGTTTTACCGCCCTGCTGGAACCGCTCGCCGACGGCTACAGCGACAGCGAAGCGCAGGACAGCGGACGGCTGTACCTTTCCCGCGGACTCGGTTTCCTTGCGAAAAGCGTCGTCGACCAGCATTTCGACCGCAAGGCACGACTGGGCCGGCTGGTGCGTGCGCTGGCCGCCACGGGACAACCCCGGGGTTTCGGCATCGACGAAAATACCGCTCTTTACGTACAGCCCGGTGACCACCGCGCCCGGGTCCTGGGAACCGGCAGTGTCACGATCCTGGATGCCTCGAATGCGAAATTCGATTTTGCAGGCGCCACGCCGGCGAGCGGGCTCGAAATCAGCGTGATCCCTGCCGGTGTGACTTTTTCACTGGGCGACTTTTCGATACTCGAGGGTCAGGGTGACGCCACCGTCGGCAAGGAATATTTCGGCTACGCGCCGGAAGCCGGGGGCGGCATGGCCTTTGCCAACCCGCGCCTCGACCAGGCATTGGGTTTCGACCTGCTGGACAACGACGCCCGTCGACTGGACCGCTACAGCATCGACAACCGGGGGCGCGTGCTGATCTACCGCTTCAGCCAGACCAACGAGAGCAAGGGCTTTTGGCGAAGCGCAGGCTCCGCCGACCGTTACACGATTTCAAAGGTGCGTTTCGACATCATCGCGCTGAAGACGGAACTCCCTCCGCACTGAGTCGAAGCGGCCGGCTCACTCGGCGTCTCTGGACGCCCCGTGACGCTTGCCGTGGTGCGCGGCCTGGTGTTTGGCGAACTCGTCCGCGTCGATGCAGCCATTGCCGTCCAGGTCCAGGTCCGAAAAGCCCGGCATTTTCATTCCGCCACCGTGCCTGCCGCCATGCTGGCCGCCGCCTTTGCCGTGCCGTTCCCGCATGGCCTTCATGTGCGCCTCGCGACTGGCCACGAACTCAGCCTCGTCCAGCTTGCCGTCCCCGTTGCTGTCGATCTCGCCGAACGAGGGTGCGCTGGCCTGGCCCTTCATCTTTCCTCCCGCCTCGGCGCGCGCCTTCATGCGCTCGGCGCGCTGCGTGAGAAACTCTTCCTCGCTGACGAATCCGTCTCCGTCGGTGTCGAAATCAGCAAAACCGGGCGGCTGCCCGTGGTGGGCCGCGAAAACCGTCGAGGGCAGAGTGATGGCCAAGGCCAGTGCGGCGGCGGCCGACAGCGCAAAAAAAGTAAAACGGGATGGCTTGTTCATGGGGTTTTTCCGTCACGGTGTAATTACCTGCGGGATCATACACCGAAGCGCCGAGGGCAGCATCCGGCCGCCAGCCGCGGCGCGGTTTGAAGTAAGATTCAGAAAACACCGGCAGGGAGAAAAACCGAATGTCCGAGTTCATACCCGCGCAGCCCTTCGATCTCGTCATTTTCGGCGGGACCGGCGATCTCGCAAAGCGCAAGCTGCTGCCCGCGCTGTTCCACCGCGACGCCGACGGGCAGCTGGGCGATGGAAGCCGCATTATCGCGTCCTCGCGCAAGCACTTCGAGAGAGAAGCGTTCGTCGAACTGGTCGCAGCGGCGCTTCGGGAACACCTGCCCGACAGCGAGTTCGACCAGGCCGTCTGGCAACGCTTCGCGGCGCGCCTGCACCATCACCAGCAGGACGTGACTTCCGAAGAGGGCTGGTCCGGCCTGGTTTCCCTGCTGGATGAAAACCCGGAACACATCCGCGTGTTTTACCTGGCAACGCTGCCTTCGCTGTTCGGCCCGGCCGCCGCCCACCTGTCCGGCGCCGGCGTCGTCGACGAAAACACGCGCATCGTGCTCGAGAAGCCGGTCGGGCAGAATTTCGATTCGGCCCGCCAGATAAACGACGAGGTCGGTCGGTTCTTCCGTGAACACAATATTTTTCGCATCGATCACTACCTGGGCAAGGAGACCGTGCAGAACCTGATGGCGCTGCGCTTCGCCAATTCCCTGATGGAGCCGCTGTGGCGGCGGGGCGCGATCGACCACGTGCAGATCACCGTGGCCGAAGACCTCGGAACCGGCGGGCGCGCAGAGTTCTTCGACCACACGGGCACGCTTCGCGACATGGTCCAGAACCACATGCTGCAGCTGCTTTGCCTGGTAGCGATGGAAGCCCCGGCGAGCATGCACCACGAAGACATCCGCAGCGAAAAAATCAAGGTTCTCAGGTGCCTGCGCCGGATCACGCCGGAGACCGTCGAACGCGTCACCGTGCGCGGCCAGTACCGTTCGGGCGCGATCGGCGACAAAGTGGTGCCCGGTTACCGGGACGAACTGGACGGCCAGGAGAGCGACACCGAGACCTTCGTCGCGATCAAGGCCGAAATCGACAACTGGCGCTGGGCGGACACGCCGTTTTACCTGCGCAGCGGCAAGCGGCTGGCCGGCAAGGCCTCCGAAATCGTCGTGCAGTTCCGCCCGATCGCGCACTCGATTTTTCCGCGCGGCTCCGGCAAAGCCGAGGCCAACCGCCTGACCATCCGCCTGCAGCCGGACGAAGGTGTCGAACTGAGCATGGTCACCAAGGTTCCGGGGCCGGGCGATTTCAAGCTGCGCTCCCTGCCGCTCAACCTGAGCTTTTCGGATACCTGGGAAAAGGGCTATCCCGACGCCTATGAGCGCCTGCTGATGGAAGTGCTGAGGGGTGACCCGGCGCTGTTCATGCACCGCGACGAGGTCGAAAGCGCCTGGAAGTGGATCGACGGCATCATCGACAGCTGGGCCGAGCGGGAAATGAAGCCGCAGCCTTACGTGGCCGGCACCTGGGGGCCGACCGACTCGGTCCGCCTGCTCGATCGCGACAACCGCGCGTGGTGCTGCCCCGATGTCTGAAAGCAATGCGCCGGAATTCAGAGTTTTTGAAAACCGTGAAATTGCGGCCCTGACCCTGGCCGGCGAGCTGGGTGAAATCCTGGAGTCCGCCATCGAGGCGCGCCGCGCCGCGGCCCTGGTCGTCAGCGGCGGCACGTCGCCCGCACCGATGTTTCGCCAACTGCGGGAAAGGTGCCTGGACTGGAGCAAAGTCACCATCGTGCCCAGCGATGAGCGCGACGTTCCGCTCGATCACCCGGACCGCAACGAACGCATGATCCGCGCAGAACTGCTGCAGGGGCCGGCGGCCGGCGCGACGCTGTGCAGCCTGATTCCGCCCGGCAAGCTGCCCGCGCACTTCGACGCGACGGTGCTGGGTATGGGCGAGGACGGACACACCGCGTCCCTGTTCCCGCAAAGCCCGGACCTGTCTGCTGCGCTCGAAAGCAGGCAGCCGCTGGCGTACCTTCAGGCCCCGCAGCTGGAAGCCCGCCGGGTCAGCCTGACACCAAAGGCGCTGCTGGCCAGCAGTCAAATCTGCCTGCTGATATTCGGTGAGGATAAACGTCGAGTGATCGAGGCTGCGCTGCAGCCGGGACCCGTAAGCCAATACCCGGTGCGCGTCGTGCTTCAGCAGGACCGCGTGCCGGTAACGATATTCTGGGCTACCTGAAACACGGCCTCCGGCACGGTCCGCGACCGCGGCGCCATCAGCTGAAGCTGCGCTGCATCCATTTGGCGGCGAGGCTGCATCTCATGGTCAGAACCACGCTAAAGCCAACAGGAGAAACAAAATGAACGATCCGGGAATCATGGTCCCCATTACGATGTTCATCGTGCTGGGTTTCGTACTCATCGCCTATTTCTACTGGAACCACCGCAACCGCGCCGGGATCATGGAAACGGTGCAGAAAGCCATCGAAGCGGGCAAGGACTTCTCGCCCGAGATGCTCGATCGGCTCGGCGCGGCGGTCAACCCGAAGATGCGCGACCTGCGGCGCGGCGTCGTCTTCCTGGCGCTCGGCATTGCGACTTTTCTGTGCAGCCTGTTCTTCGATCTCGACCAGGTTGTCAACGGGCTGCGCGCCGGCGCGGTGTTCCCGCTGATGCTGGGACTGGCCTTCCTGCTGGTCTGGAGGATGAACAGGGACTGAAGGTGCAGCGGACGTGATATCCGACCAGGAACTGGTGGCGCGCGTCACCGGTTTTGACGACCCGGAGGCGTTCCGGCTGATCGTGGAGCGCCACCAGGGCGCAATCCGCGGTTTTCTCGGCCGCCTGCTCAACGGTGACCGAGGTACCGCCGACGACCTGGCGCAGGATACTTTCCTGCTGGCTTATCGCAAGCTGCATTCCCTGAAGTCCGCGGGCAGGTTGTCGTCCTGGCTGCACTCGATCGCCTACCGGCAGTTCCTGCAGCACGGACGGAAACACGGCCGCCAGAGCGTGATGGCGGATCCTCCGGAGCCCGGGCACGATCCGCGCGGGGCCGTCGAAGCGGAAGTGCTGGTCCCGGAATTGATGGCCCGGGTCAGCGAGGCCGAGCGGGCCTGTCTCACACTGGCCTACGCGGCCGGGATGAGCCACGCCGAGATCGGCGACGTGACCGGCATGCCCCTGGGTACCGTGAAATCGCATATCGACCGGGGAAAACGTAAACTGCAGGAGTGGTTGAAAGAAAATGATCATTCAATTTCCGCAAAGCCGCGAAACGATGAAAACAGGAAACCGAACCGTGCCTGATCCGATCGACGAAAAGCTGGAAGCACTGCTCGCTTACCCTGCGACAGACAGCAGCGAAGACCTGTTCGTTGTCGACGTGATGCGCCGCGTCCGCGCCGAACGGCGCCAGCGCCGCCTGATCCTGTGGCTGTTCGGCGGAATCGGGGCACTGTTTGGCATCGCCGGCGCGGCCATGCTTTCGAAAAGCATCGGTATCCTGTTTACCGACCTGCTCCCCATGGAGTCGCTGATGCAGCTTCCGCTGTTTGCCGTTGCCGCCGCAGCGTTCTACATCTGGGTGATGAACGACGACCTCGCAATCGGCCGCTGAACCGCCCGCCTCACCGGGCGTACCCACCCGGCCTCGACGCACGATTTGGTCATAGAACTTCGCCCGCGGCGCTATAATCAAAGCCAGCATGCGTCGAAAAGTCATCATCTTCCTGGCCATTCTCGTCATCGTCATCGGCGGCGTGGTCAGCATCGCCTTCTGGCTGTTGAACGACGAGGCGTTCCTGAAGCGCCAGGTGGCCGGCCTGGTCGAGCGAAATACCGGTCGGCAATTCCGGATCGAGGGTCCGCTGGAAATCGAATGGGGCAGCGAAATCCGGGTCACGGCGGGCGGGGTTCGCCTGCAGAATGCACCATGGGCGCAAAGCCCGGACATGCTGCGCCTCGATCACCTGGAGGCGACCCTGGTCACATCGAGCCTGTTCGCCGACAGGAAGATCATCCCTTCGCTGCAAATCCGCGGCTGCGCCGTCGAAGTCCTGGAAAACGAAGACGGCCTGTCCAACTGGCGTTTTTTCGAATCTGCCGACGATTCCAGGGACGAAACGGCCGAGACAGCGGACGAGCTCGAGGGCCCGGCACTTCCCATCATCATCGAAAATGCGTCTCTCGACGACTGCAGCCTCTGGTTGGACAGCCCAGAGCGCGCCAACGCGCTCGACCTGCGCATCGACGAGGCCCGCCTCGAACGGCCGAGGGTGGGGCGCGTGATCAACCGGATCACGGGTTCGGTCAACGGCTATCCCCTGACCGTGGAAGGGTGGCTGGACCCGGTGTATGCCTTCGCGCACGGCGGAGAACTGCGTTTTGAACTGGCCGCGAAAGCGGGCGACGTCACCCTGGAAAGCAGCGGACAAATCACGGACGTCCTGACCTTTTCCGGGCCGAACATCGAGGCCCGCTTTCATGGCCCGGATATCGCACCGGTCATCGATACCCTCGCGCTGCCGCCCGTCAGCGAGGGATCCTTCGATTTCAGGCTGAAACTCGCCACCGTCGATGACGGTACGCTGGTGGATATCGACGGTGACCTGGGCAGTCTCGACGTGATCGCGGATGGCACGGTGGACCGACTCATCGAGCCCAGCAAGGGAAAGATAGAAGCACAGGTCAAGGGGCCGAAACTGGGAAGCCTGGCGCAGGCATTCAATGTGGCCGGGGTCATCGAAGCACCATTTTCAGCCTCGGCCCGGCTGGGGTTTTCCGATGCCGGTGTCGCCATCGAGCACGGTGTGCTCGAAACGGATACCGACCGCCTGGCCGTCAGCGGCAGGATCGCGAGAGAAAAGCCCCATGCGGGAAGCCGGCTGAGCATCGATCTCGAGGCCGAAGAAGTCGAACGCTGGACACATCTGATCAAGCGGGACGCGCGCCTGTTCGGAAAGGGGCGGCTCAGCGGCACGCTTGCGATCGACGATGCCGGTCGCGTATCGGCCCACGTCGATGCCGCGCTTGAAAACAACACGCTGAAAGTGAGCGCATCAACCCCATCCCTGGCCCGCCTGTCCGAACCCGACCTCGAGTTCGATTTTTACACCGATGATCTCGCAAAACTGCTTGAACCGGAGGGACATGCCGGGCTTCCCGACCGGTCGGCACGGATCCGGGGACAACTTCAGAAACGGGGAACCGGTGTTCGCCTGACGGACATCACGGTTCTACTTGACGGCTCGACATCGGTCCTGAACGGGCAGCTGCAGCTGGTACCCGGGTTTTCAGACAGCGAGGTCACCGCTGCAATCGATATTCCCGATACGGCCACGTATGCCGCGCTTTTCCAGCTGCAGGACTTCCTGCCCGAAGGAGCCGGGTTCGACCTGGGCCGCTTGCAGATCGATGGCAGGCTGAACGTCGATGTCGACGGCCGATTAAACGTGGATGGGCGCGCTTCGACCGCGAAAAGCGAGCTTTCTATCCGCGGCTCGACCGACTCCCTGGATCGCTACGACTCCCTGGACGCGGAGATCGGGCTCAGGTCCAGCGAGATGCCACGCCTGGCCGCGCTGGCCGCATACGATGGTTTTCCGGACCTGCCCGTACGGGCATCCGGTCACGTCAAGCTGAACGACCGAAACCTTCGCCTGGAGGGCGTTCACCTGGCGCTGGGTCAGGCCGTTGCACAGGGCGATGCGACCCTCCACTTCGAGCCCGGGTTTCCAAACAGCGCCATCGATGCCCGGATCGACATACCCGACGTGGCGGCCTTCGGGGCACTGTTCAACATGCAAAACCTTCCGGCCGAACGGCTGCAGGCCGGAATCAACGTTCGCGAAGACGACGGCGGCGTGATCTTTGATCTGAACGACGGCCGGCTCGGCGATCGCCAGCTCGAATTCGAGGGCCATATCGCGGATCTCGCGCAGCCCTTGGTGATGGACGCCGTTTTCGACCTGCAGTTGCCGGGATTGCAATTCCTGGAGAAATGGACCGGGACGTTGAAGCTTCCCCCGGGATCGGTCAATGCCCGGGGCCGCCTGGTCAACCGCGATGAACGCGTCGACCTCGAAGACGTGGTTCTTCATGTCGGCGAAATCCGCTCCGAGATCAACGGTCACTTTACGGGCGAGCGTCGTTTTGACCTCGACCTTGCAGTTTCCGGCCCTGACGTGGACTACGTTCGCGAGGTGACAGGCTTCAGCTTGCCCGAGATGGCGTTCAGCCTCTCGGGGCACGCGTCCGGCGAACCCACTTCGATGCACCTGAAGGAACTGAACCTCGCTTTTGGCGACAGCGACGTATCGGGCCACCTCGCACTGGGGCTCGGCGACACTCGAAAAATTTCAGGTGTGCTTCGGTCGACAAGACTGGACCTGGACTGGATTGAAAAGAAAGAAGAACAGACCGCGCCGACGGAACAGGAAAAGAAATCCCAGTGGATGTTCGACGAAACGCCGGTCAAGGACTTGGCCGAACTGGGTATCGAAGCCGACCTGGACATCAAGATCGCATCGTTGAGCACCCTGGGCACGGCTTACAAGGACATCGAGGTCCGGCTGCTGCTCGACCCGATGCGGCTCCAGGTCGGTCCGTTTTCGCTGCATGGCTTGTGGGGTGGGCGGCTTGACGGTCAGGTTCTGATGGAGACGGGCGGCGACGTGCCGCGCATCGAGGCGCGCCTTGACGCCAATGAAATCCGGCCCGGCTTGTTCGCCGCCGAAGGCCAGGACCAGTCAACGCTGCCGCCCCTGGATCTGACCCTGGATTTGCACAGCCGGGGACAAACGCATCGCGCACTGGCCAGCAACCTTGACGGCACTGTTCGCATGCACGCCACCGCCGGCCAGGTCGCGCGGTCGGGCATCGGGTTCCTGACCAACGATTTCCTGGACGAACTGCTGACGACGCTCAATCCCTTTTCCAAGCGCTCGGATCTGAGCCAGCTCGACTGCGAAGTAGCCGCCGCCGATATCACCTCCGGCCAGGTCGCGCTGTCCCCGGTCGTCATCCAGTTACGTGAAATCACGATCATCGCCGACGGCCAGATCGACCTCAACACCGAAAAGATGAAAATCAATTTCAATACCAAGCCGCGGCGGGGGCTTGGCATCAGCGCCGGCGATCTCGTCAATCCCTTTATCCAGGTCGGCGGCACGCTGGCCCAGCCGATGCTGCAGCTCAACCCTGCCGGCACGGTCGTCGAGGGCGGCCTGGCCGTGGCCACGGCCGGGATTTCGATCCTGGCGAAATCGTTGTCGGACCGCTTCCTGAGCAGCCGCGACCCCTGCGGCGACGCGTTGAAGGAAATCGAAAAACGGGACGCCCGCTAAGCTTCATTCCTGAGATAATTCGAGGAACGGCAACGATACACGACAGGAAATCTCCATGATCTATCGCGTACTGGCACTGGCGCTGTTTGCACTGACAATTTCACCGTCCGGGTCGGCAGCCTGGGACGAGGACTCGCTGGCAGGACTGGAGTGGCGCGAGATCGGCCCCTACCGCGGCGGCCGCTCGGCGGCGGTGGCCGGCATTCCCGAAGACCGCGAAACCTACTACTTCGGCGCCACCGGCGGCGGCGTCTGGAAAACGGAAAACGGTGGCGGGCACTGGGAGAGCGTCTCGGACGGCTTCTTCGGCGGCTCGATCGGCGCCGTCGCGGTATCATCCTGGGACCCGAACGTCATCTACGTCGGCACCGGCGAAAAAACCGTGCGCGGCAACGTGTCGCACGGCGACGGCATGTGGAAAAGCGTGGACGCGGGTAAAACCTGGACGCATATCGGCTTGAAAGACAGCCGCCATATTTCGCGCATCCACATCCACCCGAAAAATCCGGATCTCGTCTATGCCGCCGTGATGGGTCACCTGTTCGGTCCCAACGAGCAGCGCGGCGTGTACCGATCAGAGGACGGGGGCGAAACCTGGAAACGGGTCCTGTTCGCAAACAATCAGGCCGGCGCCGTGGACCTGGCAATGGATCCGACCAACCCGCGCGTGCTTTACGCCACCACCTGGCGGGTGATCCGCACGCCGTACAGCCTGGAATCGGGCGGCGAAGGCTCAGGTCTGTGGAAAAGCACGGACGGCGGCGACAGTTGGACCTCGCTCTCGTCCAACGAGGGCATGCCGGAACCGCCGCTGGGTATCTCCGGCATTACCGTTTCACCATCCAACCCGGACAACCTCTACGCCATCGTCGAGGCGGCCGAGGGCGGCGTGTTCCGCTCGCGAGACGCCGGCGAGACCTGGACGCGCGTGAACGCCGAGCGCAAGCTGCGGCAGCGCGCCTGGTACTACTCCCGCATCAACGCCGACCCGCTGGACGAGGACGTGGTCTACGTCCTGAACGTGCGTTTTCACAAGTCCAAGGACGGCGGCAAGACCTTCGAGGCGATAGACACTCCGCACGGCGACAACCACGATCTCTGGATCGATCCGAACGACCCGCTGCGCATGATTCAGTCTAACGACGGCGGCGCCAATGTCAGCTACGACGGCGGCAAAAACTGGTCGACGCAGGCCAACCAGCCCACCGCGCAGATGTACCGGGTTTCGACCGACAACGCTTTTCCCTGGCGCCTGCTGGGCGGCCAGCAGGACAACAGCGCGGTGCGCATCCGCAGCCGTTCAGCCAACGGCGCGGCGATCGGCACGCGTGACTGGGAGCCTACCGCCGGCGGCGAGAGCGGACACATCGTTGCCGACCCCGAAAACCCGGATATTGTCTATGGCGGTTCCTATGGCGGCTTCCTGTTGCGCATCGACCATCGCAGCGGTGATCGCAGGCTGATCGACGTCTGGCCCGACAACCCGATGGGCTGGGGCGCTGCCGAATTGAAATACCGTTTTAATTGGAACTTTCCTTTGATGTTTTCGCCGCATGACCCGGACACCCTGTACGCGGCTGGAAACGTTTTATTCAAAACAATGGACGAGGGCCAGAACTGGATCGTGATCAGTCCCGACCTGACCCGCAACGACAAGTCGAAACAGCAGCCCTCGGGCGGCGAGATCACCAAGGACAACACCAGTGTCGAGTATTACGGAACGATCTTCGCCCTGGCCGAATCGCGGCTCGAGCCGGGTGTGATCTGGGCCGGCTCCGATGACGGCCTGGTACACCTGACCCGGGACGGCGGCGAGACATGGGCCGATGTCACACCCCGCGGACTGCCGGAAAATGCCCAGGTCAACTCCATCGAGGCCCATCCTTTTGAAGCCGGTGGGCTCTACCTGGCGGCCACCTCCTACAAGAGCGATGATTTTCAGCCCTACCTCTACCGCAGCACCAACTACGGCAAAAGCTGGAAGAAGATCACGGCGGGCATTCCGGAAAACGAGTTTACCCGCGTGATCCGATCGGACACGCAGCGGCGGGGACTGCTCTTCGCCGGAACCGAGCGCGGGGCCTGGTTCTCCCTGGACGATGGCAGGACCTGGAACCGCTTGCAGCTCAACCTGCCGATCGTCCCGCTTACCGACATGGCGGTGAAAGACGGCACACTGGCCGTCGCCACGCAGGGCCGCGGCTTCTGGCTTTTCGACGATCTCGGCCTGCTGCGCCAGGCCGCGGATATCGAGGCTGGTCAGAGGCCGATCCTGTTCAACCCGGCCCCGGCGCTTCGAATCCAGGTCCGGCACGAGGAAAACCCGGTGCACCAGGGCCGCAACCCGGCGCCCGGCGTGGCGCTGCACTACTGGCTGCCCGAAGAACTTCCGGCAGACGCGCCGCTGGAACTTGCGATCGCCGACAGCGAGGGAAACGTCATCCGGACGTTCAGCCGCAAACCACCGCAAGGTGACGAAAGCAAAGCGGAAGGCCCCGACGACGACCGGCTGATGAGCGCGGAGGCGGGGCTGAACCGCCTGCAATGGAATCTGCGCTACCCGAGCGTGAAACGCTTTGACGGGCTGGTGCTGTGGAACGACTTCCTGAACGGGCCGCTGGCCGTTCCCGGTCGGTACTCGGCACGGCTGAAAGCGGGTGAAACCGTGTTGAGCACGGATTTCGAAATCGTCCAGGACCCGCGCAGCGA
>JASFSI010000026.1:0-11376 GCA_050114495.1 Lysobacterales bacterium
CTCGACCGCGTGATGGCCACCTGGTGACGAGCCGCGTTTGAAACCGGCTCGGCTGCCGAGAGGTGAAAAACAGGATTTTTTTCGATCTTGCCGCCAACTGCATCGATCGGTAGACAAAAAACACCGAATGATGCAGACTTGCTTTCGCTGACGGAGGGCAAGCTCATGGCGAAAATACTGGTACTCAACGGACCGAACCTCAATCTTCTCGGAAGTCGCGAACCGGAACTGTACGGTCACCGCACGTTGGCTGAAATCATGGAAGAGCTGGACCGCTTTGCCGGTGCCTGCGGTCACGAGTTCGACTGGATACAGGAAAACAGCGAAGGCGTTCTCGTCGAGGCCATCCACCGGGCGGCCGCTGAAGGCGTGGATTACATCCTGTTCAACCCGGCCGGGTATACGCATACCAGTGTCGCCCTGCGCGACGCGATGCTCGCGGTGCAGATTCCTTTCGTGGAGGTTCACCTGACGCCGACCGCCGCCCGCGAGCCTTTCCGGCAGGTTTCCTATTTTTCCGACATCGCGATCGGCGTGATCACGGGCTTTCGGGGGGAAAGCTACATGCTGGCCCTGCAGGCCATCATCAACCTGATTGATCCCTGAACAGCAAAGAACCGGAGCGCTAAATGGATATCAGAAAGATAAAAAAGCTCATCGAGTTACTGGAGGAGTCAAGCCTCTCCGAGATCGAAATCGTGGAGGGCGAAGAATCGGTGCGCCTCAGCCGGGGTGCCGTCGCCGCTATGCCGGCGCACATGCCGCAACACCACGCTTTGCCACCCAACGTCCAGGCGGCGGCCTGGTCGGCTCCCGGCCCGGCACCGGCCGCAGCAGCACAGCCCACCGAACCGGAACAGGAAGAGGTTCCGGAAGGTGAACTCGTGCGTGCGCCCATGGTTGGCACCTTTTACGCGGCGTCCAGCCCCGAAGCGGATGCTTTTGTATCGCTTGGCCAGCAGGTCAGCGAGGGCGAGACCATGTGCATCATCGAAGCCATGAAGATGTTCAACCAGATCGAGGCGGAATGCAGCGGCACGGTGGTGGCCATACTGGTCGAAAACGGTCAGCCCGTTGAGTTCGACCAGCCCCTGTTCGTCATCCGCTAGGCCCCGTCATGCCTGTATTCGAAAAAGTCGTAATCGCCAATCGCGGTGAGATCGCGTTGCGCATCCTTCGCGCCTGCGAGGCCATGAACATCAAGACCGTGGCGCTGCATTCGACGGTCGACCGCAACCTGAAACACGTTGCGATGGCGGATGAATCGGTGTGCATTGGCCCTCCGCCCGCGACCGACAGTTACCTGAACATTCCGGCCATCATCGCCGCGACCGAAGTCACCGACGCCGTGGCCGTGCATCCGGGTTATGGTTTCCTGGCCGAAAACGCGGATTTTGCCGAGCGCATCGAGGAAAGCGGCTTCGTTTTCATCGGGCCGCGGCCCGAGACGATTCGCCTGATGGGCGACAAGGTTTCCGCCATCAACGCCATGCGGGAGGCCGGCGTGCCCTGCGTGCCCGGTTCGGACGGCGCTCTCTCCGATGATCCTGAAGAAGTGGCGCGTATCGCGCGTAAAATCGGCTACCCGGTCATCATCAAGGCGGCGGCCGGCGGCGGTGGCCGCGGCATGCGCGTGGTCAACACCGAGCCGCACCTGCACCACGCGCTGCAGCTGACCCGCCAGGAAGCGGGCAGCGCATTTGGCGACGATACGGTCTACCTGGAAAAATTCCTGGAAAATCCCCGGCACATTGAGGTCCAGGTGATTGCCGACCAGCATGGCAACGCCGTTCACCTCGGTGAGCGTGATTGCTCGACGCAGCGCCGCCACCAGAAAGTCATCGAGGAAGCCCCCGCGCCCGGCATCACGCCGGAGCAGCGCAACGAGATCGGCATGATCTGTGTCGAAGCCTGCAAACGGATCGGTTACCGCGGCGTCGGCACGTTCGAATTCCTTTTCGATGGCGGGAAATTCTATTTCATCGAGATGAATACGCGGATCCAGGTCGAGCACCCCGTGACCGAATGCATCACCGGCGTCGACCTCGTGCGTGAGCAGATCCTGGTGGCGGCCGGCCGGCCCCTTTCGTTCAGCCAGGAGGACGTGGTCATCCGCGGTCACGCCGTCGAGTGCCGCATCAACGCGGAAGACCCGGTTACCTTCATGCCGTTCCCCGGAATGGTCGAAGGTTTTCATGCGCCGGGCGGCCCGGGCATAAGGATTGAAACCCACATTTACGATGGTTACCGTGTGCCTCCGAACTACGATTCCATGATCGGCAAGATCATTGCTTACGGCGGCGACCGGGACCAGGCCATTGCGCGCATGCGGGTCGCCCTGGACGAGATGGTGTTGCACGGCATCAAGACGAACGTACCCTTGCACAAGTGGCTGCTTCACGACCCGGGCTTTCTCGAGGGTGGTTTCAACATTCATTACCTGGAAAAACGGCTGGAAGAAAGGAATACCTGAATCGTGCCGTGGACCGAGGTCATGATCCGTGTCGACCGGGCCGGCGTGACGGCAGCGGAGCGCTGCCTTGAGGCGCTCGGCGCGGCCGCGGTGACGCTGGAGGATGATGCGGACCACCCCGTGCTCGAACCCGGCCCCGGCGAAACCCCCTTGTGGCCCACCGTCAGCGTGCGCGGCCTTTTTGATGCCGCAGTCGACCGGGCCGGCGTGCTCGAGGCGCTGCGAGCGGTTCCCGGTGCGCAGAAGCCCGGTCGCGTGCATTGGCGAAGCCTGGATGATCGCGACTGGGTCCGCGCCTGGATGGACCGCTTTGAGCCGATGCGGTTCGGGGCGCGGCTCTGGGTCGTTCCGACCGGCATGGACGACCCGGACGACCCGGCCGCTGTCCTGCTGAGGCTCGATCCCGGGCTGGCTTTCGGCACCGGAACCCACCCGACCACCGCGCTTTGCCTGGAGTGGCTGGCCGACCGGGACATGGCGGGCGCCAGCGTTCTCGACTACGGCTGCGGTTCGGGAATACTGGCCATTGCGGCGGCGAAGCTGGGCGCCTCCCGCGTCGTTGCCGTGGACAACGACCCGCAGGCCCTGGAGGCGACGCGGTTGAACGCCGAGCGGAACGGGGTCGCCGACCGGATCAGGTGCGTGGCGCCCGAGGCATTCGAGGCGGGAGAATTCGACGTCGTGGTCGCGAATATCCTCGCCGGGCCGCTGATCGAACTGGCTCCACTGATCGTGAGCAACGCGACCCGGCAGGGGTTCCTGGTCCTCTCCGGCCTGCTCGAGGAACAGGTGGGAACCGTGAGCGCGGCGTACCGACTGCACTGCCGCGTAAGGGAGACCGTGACGCGCGAAGGGTGGTCGCGCGTGGTTCTTGAAAAAACCGCCTAGTGTTTGAAAACGGTTTTGGCTACTCCGGGACTTCGCCCCAGATTTCCGCGTTTTTTCCCCACAGCGAGAGCAGGTAGGGCCTGAACAGCGCTGCTTCCGGCTCGTCCCCGAGGCTGTCGATATAGTGCAGCATGTCGCCCGGGGGCAGCTTGCCGAACAGCACGTCTACCGACTGGGCAAAAAGCTCGGCGTACAGCGGGGAGTAAATGATGGCGTCGCGGTTTTTCTCGATGTGGGACAGCCACGCGGACCTGCTTTCCGGCTCGATTTCCTTGCCCGCGATGATCTGCACGGACTGTGACTCGTTGAAGTTGGCGAGTGTTTCGAAGCCCGCGTGCGTGACATAAAGTTCGAATTCTTCGGCCGTGCAGAACTGGTTGCGGGCCACGTCTTTGCGCTTGCCCTGGTCGGACCGCGACCAGACCAGCGGTTCGTAGGACCAGCGGTGCCAGCCGACGGGGTGGCTGAGGTTCCAGGTCTCCACGAATATCGCCCCGCCGGGCCGGACCACGCGGTGCAGTTCCTGCAGGTACAGGTACAGGTCTTCCTTGTCCATGTGGCAGAAGACCGCGATGGAGTAGGCCTTGTCGAAGCGGTTGTCCTCGAACATCTCCAGGCTGCTGCGTTGCAAGCGGTGGAAATCCACGTTGTCCAGGTGCGCCATGCGCTCACCGGCGTAGCGCACCATGTTTTCCGAGATGTCGACACCCGTCCAGTGCCTGCAATGCGGCGCCAGTTCGCGGCCGATGCGGCCGATGCCGCAACCCAGCTCGAGCACGTCGTCCTTGGGTCCGATGTTCAGCGCGGCGAGCGCCTGGCCGGCGGACCAGCGGCCCGTGTGTTGCACGACGTCCTCGCTCTGGCTGCCGTCGACGGCCGAGATGGCGGATGCGGCTGAACTCGCCTGATTGTTCCAGAACTCCGCGTAATTCGATACGTCCATGTTTTCTGCTTACCAGTTTTCGCGTTTGTTTTCGGGCAGCGCATTGTAGCGCTCGACCGAGTCGATGATTTCCTGTCGTGCGGCAGCCGCGCTTTCCCATCCCTTGATGTTGACCCACTTGCCGGTTTCGAGGTCCTTGTAGTGGTCGAAGAAATGGTGAATCTGCATGCGCAGCAGGACGTCGACGTCTTCGAGTTCCTGCACGTCCTGGTAGAGGCCGGTGACGTCGTCGGTGGGTACTGCAAGCACCTTGGCATCCTCGCCGGACTCGTCCTCCATCAGCAGCAGGCCCACGGGCCGGCAGGTTATCACCGCGCCGTAGTTGATCGGCACCGGCATGACGACCATCACGTCGGTCGGGTCGCCGTCACCGCACAGCGTGTGCGGAATGTAGCCGTAGTTGCAGGGGTAGTGCATGGCGGTTTTCAACATGCGGTCGAGAAACAACGCACCCGATTCCTTGTCGACTTCGTATTTAACGGCGGGGCTGTGCATCGGAATTTCGATGATGACGTTTACATCGTTGGGAACGTCACGGCCGGGGGGAACTTTCTTGAGACTCATGGAGTACTCCGGGGGAGTCGATGGAATGCACTCGATTATATCTTTAAACTCTTTTGCATGGCGAAACTCTACTTCTACTATTCGGCCATGAATGCCGGCAAGACCACCGTGCTGCTCCAGTCCGCGCACAATTACCGCGAACGCGGCATGAACCCCCTGTTGTTCACGCCGCTGCTGGACGATCGCTACGGCAAGGGGGTCATTACGTCGCGCATCGGCCTGAAGGCGGATGCGGTGACGTTCCGGTCGCAGGATGACCTGTTTCAGACCGTCCGGGACGAACTGGAAAAAAACAATGTGCACTGCGTGCTGGTCGACGAGTCGCAGTTCCTGGTTCGCGACCAGGTGTACCAGCTCACCGAGGTCGTGGACCGGCTCGATATCCCGGTCTTGTGCTTCGGGCTGCGGACCGATTTCCAGGGCGAGCTGTTCGAGGGAAGCCGGCACCTGCTGGCCTGGGCGGACGTTCTGCAGGAGCTGAAGACCATCTGTCATACCGGGCGCAAGGCGACCATGGTGGTGCGGGTGGACAATGACGGCTACGCGCTTCGCGAGGGTTCGCAGGTCGAGATCGGCGGCAATGAACGGTATATTTCAGTCAGCCGCAAGGAATTCAAGCGCGTGTTCTACGGCGGTGAGCGCGTGCGGCTGTTCGTGCCCCCTGATGCAGCGAGCGAGTCCGACGCCGAGACCGAACAGAACCCGCTGCTGGAGTAAGCCATGAAATTTCTGATCCTCCTGATTATCGTCCTGATCCTGGCCTGGAAGTTCTGGCCCCAGGACGGTGCGGATTCGGCCAGGGACTCGTTCATGGGTCCGCAGATGCAGGCCCTGGAAAAAGCCAAGGCGGTCGAGGATGACTACATCGATGCGGTCGAAGAGAAAAAACGCAGGATCGACGAGCAGACCGATGGCGGGTGATCGTTACTTGCGGGCCGGATACAGAACTCGCTGATGATCCCCTGCTAACGGGAATCCCCTTCGGCGAGTTCTGTATCCGGTCCCGGACTTTCCAATGGGTTCACCTTTGGCACGAGGGGCAGTAATAGCTCGACCGTTGACCGATTACCTTGCGCCGAATGGCCGTTCCGCAGTTGAAACAGGCCAGCCCTTCGCGGTCGTAAACCAGCAGTTCCTGGGCGAAGTATCCCGGGCTGCTTTCCGGGTCGAGGAAATCGCGCAAGGTCGTACCGCCGCGGCGGATCGCTCTTGCCAGCACATCCTTGATGGCGCGGCTCAGTGCCTCGTAGCGCGCAGCAGAAATTCGTCCGGCGGCCCGGGCCGGGTGGATACCGCTCATGAAGAGCGCCTCGGAGGCGTAGATATTGCCCACCCCGACCACGGTCTTGCCATCCATGATGAAGTTCTTGACGGCGCCCCGGCGTCCGCGTGAGCGCTGGTAGAGACAGGCGCCGTCGAAATCACTCGAAAGCGGTTCCGGGCCGAGATCCCGAAGCAGTTCATGTTCATCGGCCGGGTCATCGAACCAGGAAAAAACGCCGAACCGCCGCGGATCGTGAAAACGCAGGCAGCGGCCGTTATCCAGCACGATGTCGACATGGTCATGTTTGCGGATGGCGTCATCGGCCTCGCAGACGCGCAACGAACCGGACATGCCGAGATGGATCAGCAGGCCGCCACCGGTTCCCTGAAGCCCGAGCAGCAGGTACTTGGCTCTCCTGCGGCATTCGCCGACGCGGCTTTTCGCAGCCCGGTGTACGGTGTCCGGTACGGGCCAGCGCAGCGACGGGTTGCGGACCACGATTTTTACCACGGTACGCCCGTCGAGCGAGGGCGCGATGCCCCGCAGGGTGGTTTCGACTTCGGGCAGTTCAGGCAAGTTGGGGGCCTACTGTTTTCTCAAACAAAAAACCCGCCACGCGGGCGGGTTTTTGCAGGTACGCGAAAAGCGGCGATCACTTGATCTTGGCTTCCTTGTACATGACGTGCTTGCGTACGACCGGGTCGTACTTCTTGATTTCCATCTTTCCCGGGGTGTTCTTCTTGTTCTTGTCGGTCGTGTAGAAGTGACCGGTTCCGGCAGACGATACCAGGCGGATCTTATCTCGTGCGCTCTTGGCCATTGTTCAAATCCTCCTCAGACTTTTTCGCCGCGTGACCGCAGGTCGGACAGGACGGCATCGATGCCTTTCTTGTCAATGATGCGCAGGCCCTTGGTCGACACGCGAAGTTTCACCCAACGGTTCTCGCTTTCCACCCAGAAACGGTGGCTGTGGAGGTTAGGCAGAAAACGCCGCTTACTCTTGATATTCGAGTGCGACACGTTGTTTCCGGTTATAGGTCTTTTTCCGGTGACCTGGCAAACTCGTGACATGGGACTTCACCCTGAATCCATACAAAAAATTAGCCGCTCTTTATACCCTGATCGGGCGTGTCGTGCAAGACCCGGGCGCGTTTTTGTCCCGTTTTTCGGCAAACCGGGGTCAGAGTAAAGTGCCCGTGTCCCCAGGCCCGGCGCTGAACTCCGAGCCCCCTTTCCGAACCCCGCTCTGGTCCCTGCGCTCAAATGAGGCCACGGGCCGCCATGGACACCGGGTTGCCGTCGCCCACGACAAAATGATCCAGCAGCCGGATGTCCAGCAGGCCGAGCGCCTCTTTCAGGCGGCGCGTGATGGCCTGGTCGGCCAGGCTGGGTTCGCTGACGCCGGAGGGGTGGTTGTGGGCCACGATCAGCGCAGCGGCCCCCAGTATCAGGGCGCGCTCGGCCACGACCCGCGGGTACACGGTGGCCCCGTCGATCGTTCCGCGGAACAACTCTTCAAAGGCGATGATGCGGTGGCGCGTATCCAGGAACAGGCAGGCAAACACCTCGTGGCGGCAGTCCCTCAGCGCGCACTTCAGGTAGTCTCGGGTCGAGTCCGGGCTTTCCAGCGGATGGCCCCTTTGCAGGGTTTCACCGAGAAACCGCCGGCTCAGTTCCCGGACGGCGCGCAGTTTTCCCGCCTTGACCGGGCCGAGCCCCGGTTGACGTTCCAGCGAGGCCCGGTCCGCCAGAAACAGGCCGCGGAAACCGCCGAATTCGCCGAGCAGGGCGGAGGCCACGTCCAGGACCGGCTTGCGGGACATTCCGGTACCCAGAAGCACCGCCAGCAGTTCGTCGTCCTGCAGCGCCTCCGGTCCTTCTTCGGCCAGTTTTTCACGCGGCTGTTTTTTGCTCATGCGGCCATTTTCACGTTTCGGCGGTTTTTCCGGTAGCGGAAAACAGCTCGATCGCCTGTCATCCCGGCGCTTTTGGGCAGCGCAACGAAGAAGCGTTCGTGCCTGATGCTTGATATGATGGAAATTGGTGTCAGGGGGCGGGACAGGGTCCTCGCCCGGCTTCAGCAAAGGGTGAAACAAGAAAAAATGAAACCGGTACAAATCAAGGTCCTGGACCCCCGCCTGGGCACGGAATTCCCGCTTCCCGAATACGCCACCACCGGGTCTGCCGGCATGGATCTGCCCGCCTGCCTGGATGAGCCGCTGACTATCGCTCCGGGCGAGACACGCCTGATTCCTACCGGCTTTGCCATGCACATGCAGGAGACCGGCCTGGCTGCCGTGATCCTTCCGCGATCCGGCCTGGGCCACAAACACGGGATAGTGCTGGGAAACCTGGTCGGTCTCATCGACAGCGACTACCAGGGCCAGGTATTCGTTTCCTGCTGGAACCGCTCGCAGGACGATTTCACGGTCGAGCCGGGCACACGGATTGCGCAGCTCGTGTTCGTTCCGGTGGTCCGGGTGCAGTGGGAGGCGGTTGACGAGTTTGAAACGTCCGAGCGCGCTGCGGGGGGCTTCGGGCACACCGGGCATCGTTGAGGCACCAGGAATATGGACATCAAGGCGAAATTATCGGAACTCACCCGGGCCAGGGGTAAGAACACCACCCAGCCGGTGATGGTTATCCTGCTCGGCGCACTCGGCGTGCTCGTCATCGCCGCGGCTGTCTGGCTCTCTTTTTCCGACTCGCAGGCCTCCAGCCGGGCTGAAAAAGCCAGGGCCCAGGGGCAGGTCGTACTCGAGCAACTCATCGAGCCGCTGCAACGATACGAGCAATCGGTCAATGATCCGCAGGTCCAGGCGCTGGCGCTGAACGTCATGGAAAACCCGGCCGCCAGCCAGGCGTTGCTCGACTGGCTGCAGCAACGCGAACCGGCCGTGCGAGGCGTCGAAGTGTTCAGAAGTGACGAAATCGATGCGCTGGTTCCCGATTCGCTCGGCGCCAACGGCTATGCCAAGCTGGACCTGGCGATGTCCGTGCTCGAGGGTAAAAAATCCCTGGTCCAGATCCATGGCGTACTCGATCCGCCAATGCTCTACGACGCCATTCCCGTGCAGGAAGGTGAGGACATCATTGCTGTCGTGGTGATTTCCGCAGATCCCTCGCTGGTGATCGAACCGTTTCATCCCGAGTATTCCGAACTCGGTTTTGTCCGCCTTGCCCAGTACAACGGCCGGCAACCGCTGACCGTGCTGAAAGAATTCGGTGACCCGGTCCAGGCCGGCGAAATACCGGAGCGCCTGCTCGTGCCCGGCACCATGCTGCGGGTGGAGATCCCGCAGGTCAGCCATGTCAGCTTGTTCGCCGAGGGCACCTTCCTGATGCTTGTCGCGGCCGGCCTGTTGAGTATCGCCGGGGCGGTCGGACTGTTCGTGCTGAACCGCAAACAGGGAGCAATGGATCAGCACAGTGAATCGGCGGTGACCGGGAGCGCCACGGCGCCGGCAAAGGCAATCGAGGCGGTGCCGGGTGAGTCAGCAGCGGAACCGGCAGCAAAGGCCGCCCGGGAGGAGCCGCCTGAAGAAACGGTGCAGGACGCCGATTTCGATCGCCCGGCGGCGCCGAAGCCGAAACCGGAACCGGAAGAGGTCCCCCCGGAAATGCACCTGCGGTACGACATCGAGGAACGGCGTCGACAGCGCGAGGCCAAGCATGAACCGGTCGCGCTCGACCGGAGCATTTTCCGCGCTTATGACATTCGCGGTGTGATCGACAAAACCCTGGACTCCGGCATTGCCAGAAAAATCGGCCAGGCCGTCGGCAGCCGGGTCCTGGAAGACGACTCGGGCCCCGTGGTTGTCGCGCGGGACGGCCGCCTGTCCGGCCCTTACCTGATGGAAGGCCTGATCGAAGGCCTGCTTTCGACCGGCTGCGACGTCATCGATATCGGCGCAGTACCGACCGGCGTTTTGTACTACGCGGCGCACGAATTCGCGTCCGGCTCGGGCGTCATGATCACCGGCAGCCACAATCCCCCGGATTACAATGGCTTGAAAATCATGGTGGGCGGCGAAACGCTGTACGGCAATGCCATCCTGGCGCTGCACGATCGTATCGTGGCCGGGAACCTGAGCGTCGGTGAGGGCAAAGTCGAGCAGCGCGACGTGCTGCCCGATTACATCCAGCGGATCGCGGACGATGTAAAAGTCGAAAAACCGCTGCGCGTGGTGCTGGATTGCGGCAACGGTATCGGCGGCGTCTGTGCGCCGGACGTGCTGCGTGCGCTGGGTGCCGAGGTCCTTCCCCTGTACGACGAGGTCGATGGCACCTTCCCGAACCACCACCCCGATCCCAGCGAGCCCGCCAACCTGCAGGACCTGATCGAGTCCGTTCGCCTGATGGACGCCGATCTCGGCCTGGCCCTGGACGGCGATGCCGACCGCCTGGGCGTCGTGACGCTGGCGGGCGACATCATCTATCCCGACCGCATCCTGATGCTGCTGTCGCTTGACGTGCTGGACCGTAACCCCGGCGCGACCATCCTGTACGACGTCAAGTGCTCGGCGCACCTGCCGCGCGTGATCAGCGAGGCCGGCGGCAAGCCGATGATGTACAAGACCGGCCATTCGCTGATGAAAGCCAAGATGAAGGAAATCGGTGCGCCGTTCGGCGGCGAGATGAGCGGGCACTTTTTCTTCGGTGAACGCTGGTACGGCGTCGACGACGGCATTTACGCCGCCGCGCGCCTGCTGGAGATCCTGGGCGGAACGGAGACACCGCCGGAGGCCATCCTGGGCAGCTTGCCTGCCAGTTTCAGCACACCGGAACTGAAGGTCGAAATGGGCGAAGGTGAAAACCATCCTTTCGTCGAGACATTCACGGCGGCGGCAACCGAGGCGGCCCGGATCGGCGGCCTGTTCGAGGGAGCCGAAATCACCACGATCGACGGTCTGCGTGCCGATTTCAAAGACGGCTGGGGCCTGGTTCGCGCCTCGAATACCACCCCGGTACTGGTGGTGCGGTTCGACGCCGACAGCGAGGAAGCCCTGAGCCGGATCAAGGAACTGTTCCGCGCCCAGATTCTGGCCCTGCGGTCCGACCTCGATCTGCCGTTCTGAACATTTTTTACAGAGGAAGCAAGTTGATGAAAAAAAGGATTGTTGCTATTGCCGTTTTTGCCGCCCTTTCGTCACCCCTGCTGGCTGACGGCATCAAGGTCGAACCCGGCCTGTGGTCGGTCACGACAACGACGCAGATGCCGATGCTGCCGGCGCCCCAGACCGT
>JASFSI010000027.1:0-11098 GCA_050114495.1 Lysobacterales bacterium
GTCACGGAGCAGATCAGCCACGTTGAGGCTGACGAGATTCATCGCACAGTTTCCGGATTCGATACGGGCGATACGCAACAGCGCGTTGAACGTAACGAGCAACTCTTCCGCATCTTCGATGGCCCGGTCGATTTCTATTTTCATCTGCTGCGGATCGCTGTCGCGACACTGTTCCAGCCTGGTGCGCAGGCGCGTCAGCGGTGTGCGCAAGTCATGGGCAATATTGTCCGAGACCTGACGGACCGTTTGGACCAGCGCCTCGATGCGATCGAACATGCGATTGAGGTTTACTGCGAGTTGTTCGAACTCATCTTCTCCGCCGGTCGTAGGCACCCGGCGGGTCAGGTCCCCGTCCATGATTTCGCGGCTGGTCTCGTTCACGGTTTCCAGGCGCTGCATGACACGCGAACTCATGAACAGGCCGCTCGCCAGCACCAGCGCTCCGGCTAGCAGGCCACCCCACAGCAGTGCGTCCAGTACCAGCCGGGTGGCAGCTGTCAGGTCGCCAATATCCCGCCCCACGAGCAAGTGCAGGTCTTCCGAAAGGACAAAGGTACGTGCCCGCGCAGGCCGGGTTGATCCCGCGGAGCCACGGGTCTGCGGAGCCTCGAAATCCAGCCTTCCGCCGGATTTTCGGCCACCGTCCGGCCATCTTTGCAGATTGCCGATCAGGGGCTGGAACCGGGAATCCGCAAGCAGGTAGAGCGCGGCCCCCTCCGTGTCACGGGTGACGCGTTCTTCGATGGTCGCGGTCAGGCCGGGCAGGCCGCGGAGCCGATACTGTTCGGCCAGCCCGATGATTTCCTCGTCAATCGTCGCATTGACCTCGCGATTCATATACCCGGCGGTTGCCCAGTAAATGAACCCGAGCAGTAAAAGCATGCTGCCCAGGGACAGCGCCGTGTACACGAGCGTAAGACGGAACGTCGTACTGGAGAGAAGCCTACTGAGGTTCACGGAGGACGTACCCTGCACCGCGCACCGTGTGAAGCAGCGGCTGGTCAAAGTCCCGGTCTATCTTCGCCCGCAGACGGCTCACGTGAACGTCGATGACGTTGGTCTGGGGGTCGAAATGGTAGTCCCAGACACGCTCCAGCAGCATGGTGCGTGTCACGACCTGGCCGGCGTGGCGCATGAAATATTCAAGCAGAAGGTATTCTCGAGGCTGGAGTTCGATTTTCCTGTCGGCGCGTGTGACAGTCCGCCCCAGAAGATCCATTTTGAGGTCAGCGACCTCGAGGCTCGTCTGCGGCCCGTCACCACTGCCTCGACGGACGAGCGCTTCGAGACGAGCATGGAGTTCAGCGAAAGCAAAAGGCTTTGCGAGGTAGTCGTCGCCCCCGGCCTTTAGTCCCTGAACACGATCATCGACTTCGCCAAGTGCACTCAGGATCAGGACCGGGACCGGGTTACCGGATGCTCTCAGGGTGCGCAGAATGGTCAGACCATCGACATGGGGCAACATGCGGTCGACAATCAAAGCGTCGTAAGGCTCACCGGCAGCCAGGAACAGGCCATCTCTTCCGTCAGCGGCATGATCGACGGTCACCCCGGTTTCCTCCAGAGCCTTTTTCAGGTAATCCGCGAGTTGACTGTCGTCTTCTATTAGCAAAACGCGCATGGCTTGCATTCCACAGAGCCTGTCCTCGTGGACAGGCTCTGCCTTTCCTTGTATCGCTTCCCCAGGGAAACAAGCGTACCTCAAACTACGAACTTTCGTCATCGATGGGCTCATCAATCGCGACGGTCTGGATGATGACGGCATCGCCGACTGCCTTGAGCGCCAGGTTGGCCGCATAATAATCCCCGGTTTCAATCAGCTTGGCGGCTTCCGTGATCTGTTGCCGGGCAAATTTCACCGGAATCAGCCCGGAAGATACGGCGAAATCGACCTCGGTGAGTTCCAGCGCCTCTTCATCGCTGGCGCCTGCCGTCTTGGCAGCGGTATGACTTTCGCCTCCCTTGCCTTTTTCCTGCTCTTTGTAAGCGTCCAGCAAGGTAATCTGTGTGTCGAAGGGCACATACCAATCATCCTTTTCTGGTGACTTGAGGTCGATCGCATAGGTTTCCGCCTCTTGTACCGCGGCATTGATTCGCGTGAGGGCAGCATCGACGTCGGTGCGGGCCGTCTCCACTTGCCCCTCAAACAGGGCGAAGCGGGCTTCACTGACGTCACGCATGCTGAGCATCGCGTCCTGTGAAAGCTTTAGCTGGTTCTGTTCGAGCTTTGTGCTCTGCGCGGCGCCTTTGGCCTCGGACTTGGTCGCGCCGCTCGACCCGTGGTCCGCTGCAAGCACCGAATTTATACCGACAGTGACCGCTCCCGCGGAGAGCAGCGTTACGATAGCGGCGGTCAAGATTTTCTTCCTGTTCATGGTCGTTCTCCTTCCTGTTTTGGATCGATTGGCCTTGCTTTTGGCGGGTGCCTTTCGCTTCGGCTTGACTGCAATGATCGCTCAAGACGGTTTACGCCAAGGTGGACGGAGCATTAACTATCGTTCATGAAATGAAGCGCTGCGCAGCCGGACCGGTACCGGCGGCGCAACAGGCTCCAGGGTCGGCGGGCGACTGCCGCCTGGATCGTTTTCAATCGGCCGCGACGTGCACCATCAGGATGACCGCGACCAATGCGACTGCGACCATGGAAATTCCCAGCAGCAGGTCGGACCGGTCGAACTGCCAGGGGAACTCCTGCTCGCTGTCAATGCGCCTCGAAGCGGTCAGAAAGCGCACCGTTGAGCCGGCGAGCACGACGATGCTGATCACCATCATGAACAGCCCGGCATGATCAACGATGAAACCGGCTTGCGCCGGCATTGAGCCGAGGGCGTTGGTGGCCCAGAGGTTGAACTTGTCGACAATGAAACCGAAGGCTGCGATCGACAGGGCTGTGCGGAGCCAGGCCAGGTAAGTGCGCTCATTTGCCGCGTGCAGTTCAAAGTTATGAATCATGAGACTTCTCTCTATCGCTTAGATTGAAACAGCCGCTTGAAACCCGGTTTTATTCGTAAATGAGGTACGACTCCCGCCGCTGCAAAAAGGCCTCGAACGCTGCCGAACGGCCGGTGAGCAATTCTTCGGGCACTTCGTTCTGGGACAAGGCCCAGGCGATATCGCGCCTGCCGAGTGCTTTCAGGAAACCGCTGGGCGACCCGTCTTCGCGCAGGTAGTCCGCGAACAGATTCCGTTCAGGCGCGATGTGCGCCAGTTCCGCGATCAACGCGGCCATGACCTGCGCCGAATCCACCGCGTGGTAATCGCTGATATGGATCTGCACGCCGTGCAGCATCTTGCCGGTGCCCAGCGCATAGAACGGCGAGTAGGACACCGGGCGGAAAATCACGCCGGGCAGTTCGTAAGCCTCGAGCCGGTCAGCGAACTCGACGCCGTCCAGCCATTCCTGCCCGACCAGTTCGAACGGCGTCGGGGTACCGATACCGACGCTGACCTTGCCCAGCTCGCCGATCGTTCCCGTCATCGCGTAGAAATAACTCGTCGTCCACTGCGGAATGTGCTGCGAGGTCGGCACCCAGATCCAGCCCAGCTCACCGAAGGTCATGCCGCGCCGCCAGCCGTCCATCGGGATCACGCGCAGATCGATACCCGGCGTCCGCTCGGCCCGGATCATGTGCGCCCATTCCCCGGGTGTCATGCCGTAAACCTGCGGCACGGGGTGGATGCCGATAAACGACAGCAGGTCTTCGTCGATCATCGGGCCGCTGACGATGTGCCCGCCGGTCGGGTCCGGGCGGTCCAGCACCCAGACCGCAACGGCAGCCTCTTCGCAGGCTTCCATCAGGTACGTCAGCGAGGATACGAAGGTATACGTGCGATGCCCCACATCCTGGATGTCGTAGAGCACGACATCCAGCCCCTCGAGCATTTCCGGCGTCGGCTTGCGGGTACCGCCGTAGAGGCTCATCACGGGAAGGCCGGAGACCGGGTCGACGGTTTCGTTGACCTTGTCGCCGGCGAGATGCTGCCCGCGCAAGCCGTGTTCCGGCGAAAACAGCCGCACGACTTCGACACCGGGCATTGAGCGTACGGCGTCGATGGTGGATTCCAGGCTGCGCGTCACGCCGGTCGGGTTGGTCAGGATACCCACGCGTTTTCCGGCCAGGTCAGCGGCATGGTCGCGCAGCAGCACCTCGACACCGGGCAGAACCTCGGCCGGCTGCGCCGGAGCTTCGACGGCCGCTTCGACGGCGACCGGCGGCTCCGGCTCGGCGCCGCAGCCGATCAGCCCGAGTGAAAGCAGAAGAAGCGGAATCGATCTCATGGCGCTAGCACCTTTTCATAGCGGTTGAAACTGCGGGACACGGTAGCACCCGCATATTTTTCGTAAAACCCTCGAGGTTCCACCCAGGGGATCTCCGCGTGCAGGTGCCCGGCGGTGCGCATGTCGCGCAGGCAACGCAGCAGCAGCACGCGCCCGATACCCAGGCCCCGCGCATCGGGCGCGGTGCCCATCGGTCCGAACCAGCCGCTGCCGCGGTTGTTCGTGTCCCAGGCGGCGAAACCCAGTGCTTCTCCCGCGCGAATCGCCGCGTGCACACTGGGTGGTGAACGGGCCAGGCCTGCCGCCACCTCATCGCGCCAGGAAGGCCAGTGCGCCTGCAGCAGACGATCGACGGCTTCCCGGTCCGAAACGGTCATCCGCCGGCAGTCGATGCCCGCGACCGCAAGCCCTCGCTCCTGCTGCACGGTATCGAGTGCCAGGGCGGCCAGGTCCGCGGTCATGTTGAAGGCCGTTCCGACGGGCCGGTAGCCGCGCCGTTCAAAAAACGGTCCTGCCATCGCGTAGCGTTCATCCACGCCGGGGCACAGGTAGTTGGGCGGCGACTCGCACAGCCGCACCGTGTCCGCGCCACGTTCGAGCAAACGCCGTTCCAGCCTGTCGAGCAGTTTGCCGCCGATGCCGCGGCGCCGAAGGCCCCGCTCCACGGCCAGCAGCTTGACGACGCCGCGCTGCCCCTCGCCGGTTTCCCGGACCACCGCCATGCCGAAGGCGACGATGGACCCATCCGCCTCGCACAGCAGGGCCAGTTCCGGCTCGAAGCCGGGATCCTGCCAGGTTTTTTCGTCCAGCAGGCCGGGGCTGAGCAGGTCGTGGGGTGCGGATTCGTTCCACATCGCCAGCAAAGGCGCGGCGTCCTCCGGTCGCAGTGCACGAAAAGCCGGTTCACCCGTGGACATGGTCTATTCCTTGCGCCCGAAGCCGGCTTTCAGCGGAATCAGAGCGGCGACGATGAACGACGGCACGGTCGCCACCATCACCCAGGCAAAGAAGTTGCGGTAACCCATCAGCTCCTGCAGCCAGCCGCTGAACATGCCCGGCAGCATCATGCCCAGCGCCATGAAGCCGGTGCAAATCGCGAAGTGCGCCGTTTCGTGCTCGCCCTGGGAAATGTAGATGAGGTACAGCATGTAGGCCGTGAAACCGAAGCCGTAACCGAACTGCTCGACGCCGACGGCCGCGTTGATTATCCAGAAGGCCTCCGGCTGAACGACGGACAGGAAAATATAGACGGCGTTGGGCAGGTTCATCGCCGCCACCATCCACCACAGCCAGAACTTCAGGCCGTTGCGCGCCGCCAGCAAGCCACCGAGGATGCCGCCCAGTGTGAGCATCACGATGCCCACCGTTCCGTACACGAAGCCGACCTGCTGGTTGGAGAGGGCCAGGCCGCCGGCTTCGGTAGCATCGAGCAGGAAGGGGCCGGCCAGCTTGACCAGCTGGGCCTCGGCGAAGCGGAACAGCAGCATGAAGGCCAGGGCCGGCACGATGTGTTCCTTGCGGAAAAACGAGGCAAAGGTATCGACGAACTTCCCGGCCACGTCGACAAAGCCGCGCCACGGCTGCGGCGCATCGGCCTCGGGCCGCGGCAGCACGAAACGGTGATACAGCGAAAACGCCAGGAACAGGCCCGCCAGCGCATAAAACAGCAAGGTCCAGGCCAGCCGGATGCTGCCTGTGCGCTCTTCCAGCACGCCCGCCAGCATCACCAGCAGGCCCTGGCCAAAAATCATTGCCAAACGGTAGAAGCTGCTGCGGATGCCGACGAACCAGGCCTGGCGGTGCTGGGACAGGCCCAGCATGTAGAATCCGTCGGCGGCGATGTCGTGGGTAGCCGAGCTGAACGCCATCAACCACAGGAACGCCAGGGAATAGCGCAGGAAGTTGTCGGCGGGAAGGGTCAGCGCCACGCCGGCGAGACCCGCGCCGATCAGCAGCTGCATGGCGACGATCCACAGCCGCTTGGTCTTCAGCACGTCGACGAACGGGCTCCAGAACGGTTTGATCACCCAGGGCAGGTACAGCCAACTGGTGTAGAGCGCGATCTCGGTATTCGATACGCCCAGGTTCTTGTACATGATCACCGAGACGGTCATCACCATCACGTAGGGCAGACCTTCGGCAAAGTACAGGCTGGGAATCCAACACCAGGGCGACCGCTTGGATTTCGGTTCTGTCACGGTGTTGCTTTTATCGATGCTTTTCGCGGGAAACCAGGGTCAGGCTGTCATCGTACAGCCGCCGCTCGAATCGAACCACCCGGCCGTTCGGGTCCATCACCGGAAAAACGTAGACCATGTCGAAGCGCGCCAGCCAGCCGCCTTCGCCATTCGGGCTCAGGTTAACTTCGAGGTGGCCATAGTGCTTGCCGCCGTCGACCAGGATTCCGTTTGTATCGTAGACCTCGGGCGCGTCATCGTGCGCCAGGAATACGCGGAACGGGTTTTCCAGTCCCTCGACGGGCCCACGCAGTCCGTCACCGCCGATACCCACGTCAAAGAAATGGATCTCGGGCTCGCCCGGCACGATCGAGTGCTCGTACATTTCATCGTGGCCGTTCAGCACCACGTCGACGCCGTAGCGCTGGAACAGCGGCGTCAGGGCGCGCAGGGGGACGCCGGAAAGCCGGTCCTCGCCCTCACCCTCGCCGGCCGGCAGGCCGTGCGGACCGGATGAATAAGGGCTGTAGTGAAACATCACGAAGGTGAACGCGCGCTCTCGTTGAGCCCGCTGCAGGGTCTTTTCAAGCCAGCGGTACTGCAGGGAACCGGGCGCCCAGGACGGAGCAAAACCGCCTTCGCCTTCGGCGCGCTGAAACCAGTTGGTGTCAGCCGCGCTGCGGTGCGGCACGCCGTTGCTCAAGTCGAGGACGACCAGGGTCAGCGGGCCCCAGTCGACGCTGTAATAGCGTTCGTGGTGCGGCCCCATCCCGTTGGGCGGCAGGTCGAAATAGGAGCGGTACTTGGCGACAGCGCGTTCCGCCTCCCACTCCATGAGGCGTCGGCTGGCCTTTGGGCCACCCCAGTACTCGTGGTTGCCCAGGGCCGGGTAAATCGGTGTTCCGGACGCCAGCGGCGCCGTCAAGCGCCAGAATTCATCCCAATCGCGCTGCTCGCCGCCGCTTTCGACCAGGTCGCCCGCAATCGCGACGAAATCCGGTGACCGCTCGGCGATCACCCGCAGGTTTTCCCGATAGCCGCGCTCCTGGTCCACCAGGTAGCGGCGATCCGCCGTTTCCGGTCCCGTCCCGGGCCAGCGCGCGGGCTTGCCCATGGATTCGGGCTCGGTCTCGCTGTCAGCGAACACGATGAACCGAAAAGGACCGGGCGCTGCCGGCCGGGTGCGAAACGCGCCGCTGGCGGTCTCGCCACCCTGCTCGACGGTATAGCGATACTGGCCGCCGGGAACGAGCCCGTGAAGGCGCAGTTCGTGCCGGTGGGGCAAGGCGGTCCCGTTTTGCGGCTGCTCGCTCTCCTGGTAGGCCATTTCCGGGGCGAGCACCGGTGCCGACCGGTGCGTGGTCGGAACCTGCTGGCCGCTGCGGTACAGGCGGACTTCCCCCGCCTGCTCCGTGTCGCTGAACCACATCAGCGTCACCCCCGTCTCATGCGGGTTCTGCACGTAGGGCGTCACCCGAAAACCGGCCGCGGCCGGCGACGCCCCGCCCACCAGGAACAAGAAGGCGAGGACGATCCAGGTGCTAGGCCGCACGGCGCTCAATGTCCGCTCCCAGTTTTTCGAGTTTTGCTTCCAGCTTTTCATAACCTCGATCCAGGTGGTAGATACGGTTGACGATGGTCTCGCCCTCCGCGGCCAGGCCGGCGAGCACCAGGCTGGCGCTGGCGCGCAGGTCGGTCGCCATCACCGGCGCGCCGTTGAGGCAGCCCGGCTTTCCGCGCACGACGGCAACCTGGGTCTTCGGCGTGATGTCGGCGCCCATGCGGACCAGTTCCTGCACGTGCATGAAACGGTTCTCGAAAATGCGCTCGGTGATCACGGACGTGCCCCGGGCGATCGTCATCAGGGCCATGAACTGGGCCTGCAGATCGGTCGGGAAACCCGGATAGGGCGCCGTGCTGGCGTCCACGCCCCGCCACTCGTCGCAGGGAAGCACACGCACCCAGTCGCTGCCGGTATCGATGCGAAAGCCGGCTTCGGCCATGCGCTGGACCAGGGCGTCGATGTGACCCGGCACGCAGTGGTTGACCCGCACGTCCCCGCCGGTGATGGCGCCTGCCACCAACAGCGTTCCGGCCTCGATCCGGTCCGGGATCACGGTATGGTCGCAGGGATGAAGACTGTCTACGCCTTCGATTTCGATCACGCTGTTGCCCGCGCCTTCGATGCGCGCGCCCATTTTCACCAGGCAATCCGCCAGGTCCACGATTTCCGGCTCCTTGGCCGCGTTTTCCAGCACCGTGGTGCCCCGGGCAAGCGCAGCAGCCATCATCAGGTTCTCGGTGCCGCCCACGGTCGCGTTCTCGAACACGATGCAGGCCCCGTGCAACTGCTTCGCGCGGGCGACCACGTCGCCATGCTCGATCTCGATTTCCGCGCCCATCTGCTGCAGCGCTTCGATATGCAGGTTGATCGGACGGGTTCCGATCGCGCAGCCGCCGGGCAGGCTGACCCGGGCCCGACCGTGCCGGGCAAGCAAGGGACCGAGGCAAAGGATGCTGGCCCGCATTTTTCGAACGATGTCATAGGGCGCATCCCGGTGCAGGCAGCCGCCGGAAAAAACGCGAAGCGTATCGCCGGAGCGCTCGACACGGGTATCCAGGTGCTCCAGCAGCAGAATGGTGGACTCGATGTCCTGCAGGCGCGGCACGTTGCGAAAACGGTACTGCCCGTCGGCGAGCAGCGTCGCGAAGAGCAGCGGAAGTGCGGCGTTCTTGGCGCCACCGGCCGCAATCGTGCCGGAGAGCCGTCTGCCGCCATTGATGACGATGGTATCCAAGGCGCCAATGATAGTTCATCGACCGGGAGCAGGGTACCGCGTTGCATCGTCTGCGGCGTTTTTGCGCCGTTTTGCCCGCTCAGCGCCTCAATGCATGCCGCCATGTCGCGCCGCCGTCTGTATCCGCCTCACGATGGCGTGTATGCTTTGCAGTCAGCCGTTTACCGCGGCACCCGGAGGCGACAGTGAGCAAGCAGTCCCCGTCAACGCACGTTGATTCGAAACAGGAACTGGTCGAGTACCTGGCAAGCGGTTGCAAGCCGAAGTCCGACTGGAAACTCGGCACCGAGCACGAGAAGTTCGGCTACCGCCTGGACGACCTTCGACCCCTGCCCTACGAGGGTGAGCGAAGTATCCGCGCCATCCTCGAAGCGCTGGCCGATCAATTCGGCTGGCAACCCGTACTGGAGGACGGCCGGACCATCGCGCTGGTCGACGAGACCGGCGCCTCGATCACGCTCGAGCCGGGCGGACAACTGGAACTTTCCGGCGCCGTTCTCGACAACATCCACCAGACCTGTACCGAGGTATATACCCACCTGAAACAGGTTCGTGCGGTGTCGGAACCCCTGGGCATTTCCTTTATCGGCATGGGTTTTCAGCCGAAGTGGCGCCGCGAAGAAATGGAATGGATGCCCAAGGGGCGCTACCGCATCATGCGCGAATACATGAACAAGGTCGGCACGCTTGGCGTCGACATGATGACGCGCACCTGCACCATCCAGGTCAACATGGATTTCAGCTCCGAGGCGGACATGGTGCACAAGTTCCGCACTGCGCTGGCCCTGCAGCCGATCGCCACGGCCCTGTTTGCCAACTCGCCGTTCACCGACGGCCGGCCCAACGGCTTCGTCAGTTACCGCTCGCGCGTATGGGAAGACACCGACCCGGACCGGACCGGCATGCTGCCGTGGGTGTTCGAGGGTGAAATGGGTTTTGAGAAGTACGTGGATTACATGCTGGATGTGCCGATGTACTTCGTCTACCGGGACGGTGCGTACCTGGACGCGTCCGGGCAGTCCTTCCGCGATTTCCTCGATGGCCGGCTGCCGGTGCTGCCCGGCGAAAAGCCGACGCTGAAAGACTGGGAAGATCACCTGACCACCGCGTTTCCGGAAGTGCGCCTGAAACGGTTCCTTGAAATGCGCGGTGCAGACGGCGGGCCATGGCGCCGGATCTGTGCACTGCCGGCGCTCTGGACCGGGCTGCTGTACCACCAGGAAACCCTGGACGCGGCCTGGGACCTGGCCTCCGCCTGGAGCATGGAAGAACGGCTTCGCCTGCGCGAAGAAGTACCGCGTCTCGGCCTCAAGGCTGAAATCCGCGGCCGCAGCGTGCTGGATATCGCTGCCGAAGTGATCGAACTGGCCAACCGCGGACTGACCGCGCGCGCCCGCCTGAACGGTGCGGGCGACAACGAAACCGGTTTCCTCTCACCGCTCAGCCAGGTCGTGGAGAACCGCGAAACACCGGCCGAGAGAAAGCTCGCGCTATACCGCGGGCCGTGGAAAGAATCGGTCGACCCGATCTTTTTCGAGTGCTCTTACTGAAACCGCCGCGGCCCGGTTTTCTTCGCCCGCATGGCGGGCTCCTACAGAGCTGAGCTACTCTGACCCCGGTTTTCTTCGCCCGCATGGCGGGCTCCTACAAGTAGCCTCCTGTGGGAGCCCGCCATGCGGGCGATTTGGATCTCATCGGTATGATCCGACAAACCTTCCTGTCGGGCTTACTTGCAGTCGCCGATGCGTTCGCCGCTCCAGGAAACCGTCATTTCCATGGCCATGCCCTGCATGTCCATTTTGATCTTGCCTTCACCCGTCGCGCTGTCGCCCTCGGACTCCACC
>JASFSI010000028.1:0-11053 GCA_050114495.1 Lysobacterales bacterium
GCCTTTGCAGCCTGCCGCTATATCATCGACGAACTGAAAATCCGGCTCCCCATCTGGAAAAAAGAACACTACGCCAGCGGCGACGCCCAGTGGGTCAACTGCCAGCGCTGCGCCTCGGCGCATGATCACGGCTAGGGTTTCTTCAGGATTCCTCGAGTTCGATTCCCATTTCCGCAAGGACGGTACGGACCTCCGGCGGCATCCCTTCCGGATGCATCCAGTCCCCGCGCTTGCCGCCGGATTTGAAGAGCAGCTTTACATCGCTGACTTCCTGCGCCGGGTTTACCGGCTTGACGAGGTCCCAAATGGTCAGCAGTGCGATCGAAAGCCCGGTCAGCGCTTCCATTTCCACGCCGGTTTTTTCGGAAATACTGGCCGCGCAGAATACGTCGACCGCGCCTTCCTCCGGTCTCAAAACGGAACGCACGATGACGCGGTCCAATGAAATCGGGTGGCAAAGCGGAATCAGCGACGGCGTCTGCTTTGCTGCCAGCGTGCCGGAAATTTCAGCCATGGCCAGCGGATCACCCTTCGCCAGCTGGCGTGCCTCGATTTTGCCCAGGGCTTCAGGACCGACGTGAATACGCCCGCCGGCGACCGCAACACGGCGCGTGACGGCCTTGGCGGAAACATCGGCCATCGTCCAGTTCTTGTCCATTTTCTGCGCCATGCTCCTAAGGCTGAACTTTCACAGGAAAAATACAGAGAAAGCAGGGGGTCAATTCGAAGGCATACCCGGTTTTTTTGCCGGCCTGGGCACGCCTCTCGCCGTCTGGTGTTCCAGGAACGTGCGCACGCCGCTGCTCAGCGGCAGGAAAACGAGCCAGCTCTTGAAGTCGTTACCGCCCGGAAAACATTCGATTTCGACACTCAGCGCCACGTCACCCTCCCGCGTCGCCCTTGACAGGTTCTTCCTGAGCGTCACCTGCTGTCGATCGAGGGAAGTAAGCCGGGGCAGGTCCTGGAAAGTCGCGAGCTGGAAATTATCATAAAGCGAGACCAGCAATCCGCTGAACAGCACGTTACCCATCTCGGTAAACGCGTCTTCGCAATGCAGGCACGTGGTTTCTTCGTCCGGTGTCGCGTGGTCGTTTCCTGCGAGCCAGTCCGGCACGAAGCCGTCCTCAGAGCCGGGGCTGCTGATTCCAAGCATGGCGTTCTCGATGACGCGACCGAACACCTGAAAGTCTGCGTGCCGCTGCACCAGGAGAATGTCACCCTCGACATCACCATGAACGTTGCTTTCCACCAGCACCAGGGGTTCGCTTCCTATGCGTGTTCGGTCATGGAACTCGCCCGGCCGGCAGGCGATGACCTTCACATTCACGTCCTCCGGCGCTATACCGGCGATCATCTGCAGCGCGGACTTCAGCTTTTCAGACCCCCTGGCAAAAGCCTGTCGCAGCAATTCGAGTTGAAGACGGCTGACACTCATTGCGGCCCCGGTCAGTGAGACCAGCCTCCCTGCTCGTGATCACTGAGGCAGTGGTCAATCACCTCGTAAAGCTGTTCTGGCTGGAACGGTTTTACCAGGTAACCCGAGGCCCCCTTTTCGCGCGATTCTTCCTCGGCGGGCCCGCGCCCCAGTGCGGTAACCATGATGACGATCGCATCACGGTCGATAGCCCGAATGTCCTCAAGGCAACTCAGCCCGTCACCGCCCGGCATCTGGATGTCCAGAGTGACCAGGTCAGGACGCATCCTCTTGTACATGTCCAGGGCTTCACGGCCACTGTACGCCACGCCCACAACATCATGTCCGGCTTTTTCCAGCATCCTCTGCAGGATCCTGACCATGATCTGTGCGTCGTCGACCACAAGGATTTTTGCCATATTCACGTCCCCATGAAGATGCAGCAGAATGCACCCAATCCAGAATGCACTCCTCATAGCAGCTTTGCCAGTGTCAAATTTGTCAGAAGTCTTCTGAACCGCCTGTTGCGGCGCATGATCAAACAGAATGACACGACACGATAACTATACATCAGGCCTTGTCAGAATCCGTAATTTTGCGGATTGAGGAAAGAAAGCAAATGGAATGCACCCAAAAGAGATCGACGTGTCGTTCGACAATCAGGTTGATTTCATCAACACTTCAAGAGTATCGCGATCACCCTGGCACTCAGCCTGCTTCTGGGCGGCACCGCGGCGATGATGGCTACTGCAGGCGCGGGCGGCCAGGCTCTTTTGACGGTGGCTTTATATCAGCGAGGCTTTTTCAATTGCCGTAAAAAAAGCCGTCATTGAACCGGGGGCGAATAACCGTCCCCTTGAACGAGAAAAGGCCGGGCGCCGCAGCGGCGGCGCCCGGCCTTCTGGTTTTCAGTTTCAGTCCGTGGTCAGGCCGCGGCGTTCCAGCAGGGGCTGGATATCGGGCTCACGGCCGCGGAAGTCCATGAACAATTCCATCGCATCCTTCGAACCGCCGCGCGACAGGAGCGTTTTGCGGAAGTGGTCGCCGTTTTCACGTGACATTCCGCCATTTTCCTTGAACCACTCCACGGAATCGGCATCCATGACTTCACTCCAGATGTAGGAGTAGTAACCGGCTGAATACCCCCCCGCGATATGGGAGAAATAGGTACTGCGATAGCGCGGCGGAACCGGCGCGAAATCGACGCCCGCATCGGCCAGCGCCTTTGCCTCGAAATCAAGCAGTTCTTCCGCGCCCGGGACGTCTTCCGGAGCCAACTGGTGCCAGGCCTGATCGAGCAGCGACGCGGCCAGGTACTCCGTGGTGGCGTAACCTTCGTTGAACTGGCTGGACGCCAGTTTCTTGTCCAGCAGTTCCTTGGGCAGCGGTTCACCCGTTTCGTAGTGAACAGCGTAGTTGGCCAGTACTTCCGGCCAGTCCGCCCACATTTCATTGACCTGCGAGGGGTACTCCACGAAATCACGCGGCACAGAAGTGCCGGAAAAGCTCGGGTAGTTCACGTCCGACAACATGCCGTGCAGGGCATGTCCAAATTCGTGGAACATGGTGGTCACCTCGTCCCAGGTCAGCAGGGTCGGCTGTCCCTCGGGCGGCTTGGGCACGTTGAGATGATTGTTGACCACGGGCTTTGTGCCCAGCAGGTGCGACTGGTCGACGTAGGAATTCATCCAGGCGCCGCCGCGCTTCGATTCGCGTGCATAAAAGTCGCTGGTGAACAGCGCGAGCGTCGAGCCATCCGCATCGAAGACTTCCCAGATTTTTACATCGGGATGGTACTTGGGCAGGTCGGTGCGCTCCTTGAACGTGAGGCCGTAAACCTGTTCGGCAGCATAGAACACGCCGTTGACCAGCACGTTGTTCATTTCAAAGTAAGGTTTGAGCTGGGATTCGTCGAAATCGAACGTGTCGGCGCGGACTTTCTCGCTGTAGAAAGACCAGTCCCAGTTGGCGAGTTCAAAGTCACCGCCCTCGGCATCGATCATGGCCTGCAGGTCTGCCGCCTCCTTGCGTGCATTCGCGACGGCCGGCGGGGCCAGGCCCGCCAGGCGCTCGTTGACGGCCTCGACGGTGCCAGCCATCTGGTTTTCCAGGATGTAGGCGGCGTGGTTTTCGTAACCCATCAGGCGGGCGCGCTCGGCCCGGATGCGCGCGATCTCGCTCATAACCTCGCGGTTGTCGAATTCGCCACCGCTGGAGCCGCGGCCAAGGGAGGTCATCTGGATGCGTTCACGCAGTGCACGGTTTTCGAGCGAAGCGTTATACGGCTGGTTGGTGTAGTTGAGCAGCGGCAGCACGTACTTGCCTTCCATGTCGCGCGCCTTGGCCGCCTCGGCGGCGGAGGCGATCTGGGTCTCGCTCATGCCCGCCAGTTCCTCGACATCGTCCACCACGATGGCCTTGGCGTTGACTTCACCCAGCACGTTCTGGCTGAACTCAGTCGACAGGCCGGCCAGGCTGGCGTTGTATTCCTTCAGGCTTTCCTTTTCTTCGTCGGACAGCAGGGCGCCCGCGCGCACGAAGTCCTTGTAGTTTTCTTCAACAAGGCGGTAGGACTCGGGGTCGAGCCCGGCCTCGTCGCGGCTTTCGTAAACGGCCTTGACGCGTTCGAACAGCTCGGAGTTGAGCAGGATGGCGTCTCGGTGCGCAGAAAGTTTCGGCGCCATTTCACTGCGTACCTGCTCGATCGTCTCATTTGTATTGGCAGACGCCATTGCGAAGAAGACGCTGGCCACGCGGCTCAGGGCCTGGCCTGAACGCTCCATGGCTACCATCGTATTTTCGAAGGTAGGGGCCTCCTCGCTATTGACGATCGCATCGATTTCCTTGATGTGATCGGCCATGGCGGCCTCGAAAGCAGGCGCATAGTGTTCGTCTTCGATCAGGTCAAACGGCGGGTAGTGCAGGTAGTTGCTGCTCTCGACCAGCAGGGGATTGATGATGGAATCCATATCGGCGGCCACATCAGCTGCCTCGTTGCTCTGTGCAGGTTCAGCCGACATTTCCGCAG
This sequence comes from Lysobacterales bacterium, assembly GCA_050114495.1. GTDB lineage: Bacteria > Pseudomonadota > Gammaproteobacteria > Xanthomonadales > SZUA-36 > JABDPF01. The sequence goes on from JASFSI010000028.1 coordinate 4,443, forward strand.
ACTCGGAATCGCTCCTGGAACAGGCGGAGGCAGAGAGTGCAATGGCCACGGCCAGTGCAAGGGTGGTTTGAGCTTTCATTCAGGAATACCTTCTGCTTGGATCGGTGAGGCCGACAAGGATACAAGAAACCTCCCGGGCGGACCAGACAGGCAACGCCTGCCTCCATCTTCAAAAAAAAGCATGCTCTCGACTGTCCGCGGGGTAAGGAGTCACACCCGCGTGAAAAGGGCATCAGAACCAGGCAAGCGTCGTCGATTCAACCCGGTAAAGGGCGAGGTTCCGCAAGCGCTGCGCGTCCTCGACCGGCATGTAGGGAAGGGTCAGGCTGTGCGAGGCCAGGTGGATTGTCAGGTGCGCGAATCCTGCCTTTCTCTGCCAGGGCGTCTGCCGGAAATCGATTCGCTGGATTTTGTACAGCGGAAAAACAGTAACGGTGCTGCCCACAAAGCCCGTACGCACAAAACCATAAGTACCCACCACGCCGTAGGCGATGCGCTTCCACAGCTGGACGAAAATGGGGTACACGACAGCCGCCAGGACCGGGACCGGCAGCAGAAACAGCGGGTTGACCAGGATCGCCGGCGTGATCAGGATCAGGGTCGCAGGCAGCGTGAAGCCGGCGACGCCCAGGCGAACGAAACGGCGCCGGTTCACCCGCGACCATTTCACATCGCCGCTCTGAAGGTCCGGAAGAAATTCGGCGCTGAGGGCGTCCGCCTGCGAAGGAAGCAGGGACGGCACAATGAACATCGTTTTCAGAATCCCGGACAGTTCACCGCTTTCAATACCGCTTCCGGCACTGGTCTGCCGAAGCTGCAGATTGATGCGTCCGAGCAGCCGGCCCATGGCATTCTGTTTCCAGACGACAGCCTGGATTTTGCGCCGGTTGATGGAACTTTGGTGGCGTGTGAGCAAACCGGATTCATATCGGTAATTTTCCACATCCACGGTCAGCCGGTAGTCGTGGTAGCGAAAGAACGCCCCCAGGACGGACAAAAGCGGCAGCATCACCACGAGAAAAAGAAAAATCGCCAGTCCCCATAAAAAGAGCCCCAGGAAATCCCCCGCCATCACCATCGAGGACACGGCGCCGGTAAGTCCCAGCCGGTCACTCAGCGCAGCGAGGGTTTTCTCGGCGAAGTCTCCGGCACCGAAAAGGGCACCGAGCGCAATTAAGATCCACAGCAGGAAATTCGTGGTCAAGCCATACAAAGCCACGTCACGATTGTCCAGCTCGAGCAGCAGGCGTTCCCTGCCCTGCGGTGTTGAATTCGGGCCAGCCGTTGGCACGCCGCCTTGTTCCATGCCCGGCTCTTCACTGCGCTCCGGTTCGGCCGGGTTCCGCCGGTCGAGAATCGCATTGCGATATTCTCTTGCCAGCGCTACGGGAATGCCCGCGATATCGATTTCCTTCCCCTGGCTGCCCGCGGTGTCGATGCCCATGACCGACAGGCCGAAGGGACGCATGTAAAACAATTCCTTGATGTTTATGTTCTGAACCCGGTCGAAGTCGATATTCAGCTCTTCCCGGTGCAGGATGCCGCGCCTGACGACCACGCGGTCAGAGCAAATGCGGTAACGAAACCGGAGATAGCTCAGCAGCGCGATGACCGCCAGAAAGATCAGCACGAGGATGACCGCGGCAACAGCCCAGGAAAGCCGGACTTTGTCCGATGATGCCGCACTGGCAAACAGCACGACCAGGCCGGGCAGGCCCTGGACCACGAATTGCCGAACAAAACGGAACAGATAAAAAACCAGGGACACCGGCGATATGCGATGCCAGTCCCCGGCCGGGGCGGCCGGTTTGTTAGAGCCTGAATCACTCATTGCCGAAACGGTCGCTGTTTTTCAGTATGTGGTCGCGAAGCGCACTCGCCTGCTGTGCTTCCAGCCCGGAAATCTTCAGGTCGACGCTGGATCCGCCGGCCGTGTAGAACTTGAGCGTGGCAAGACCGAAGCGGCGCTGCAGCGGGCCCGAGGTCACTTCGGCGTGCTGTACCCGGGTGAATGGCAGAATGATGGTCTTGCGCCAGATCAGCCCGGTCCGGTAAGCCACGTCGTGCTCGCGCAGCGCCCAGCCCCTGACCTTCGCCTGGCGATAGAGCAGAACCCCAAGGCCGATCATGAACAGGCCAATGAAAGATACGCCGATACGCAGCGCCAGTTTCAGAGGCAGCGGCGAAAGCGGCAGCAGCCAGACAATTACGGCGATAATCAGCAGGGGAAGTGCGAACAGCGCCCATTGTGTCATCACTTCGCGGACATACGCCGGCGCCATGGGCTGCATTTGAAGGGATTCCGCTCGTGGCAGGGATTCACTGTCAACTTGTTGGTTGGTGAACACCATGGTTCCTCTGCTCCTTGGATAAACGGAACCGAGCATAAATCATCAAGCGGCAGCAGGACACCTCCCATTGGTCCCGCTTGCAATGGATCGAGCAAGGCCCCTGGTTTGAAGTGCCGGGTAAAAAATCGATTTGCTATAAAACGGAAACAGGAACCATGGACGAACGACAAACGCCCGTCCCGAGGCGGCCGCTGCTCAAGTCCGACTACTCCCTACTTGAAAATCTTGACGATCGTTCCCGGGTATTCCCACAACTCGCCGTCATTGGCCTTCACTCCGCCGACGACGGCGAAGATGATGGTGGCCAGGCCCAGGGCGATGAAGCCGAAAATGCCGATAACGACGAAAGTCAGGATGAAACAGATGAGGGCGTAAACCAGTGATGTAACGATCCAGTTCAGAACCACGTGGGCATGCGGAACGATACCGGGCAACTCGTCTTTCTTGATCTGCCACAGCAGGATGGGGACGATCAGCCCGGCCAGCGGCACCGCCCATCCGCAGAGGATCGAGAAGTGGATGAACATGGCCCACATGTTCGTTTCGCGATCACCGCCGCCGTTTGCTTGGCCTTCCGGCCCCGGTCCGATTTCACTCATTTTTCAGTTCCCTCTCGCTGATTTGGAGTTTCCGGCGACTGACCGGTTTCATCCGATTATAACCGCAAGCCCTTTTTGGCCCTTCCCTCAAGCCTCAGGCGTCTAGCGCGGAGGCTCGGACGCCGGGAGCGCGGCCGATGAACCGAAGGTTCAGGTCCGACGAGAAAGATCGGCTTGCGCAGGATCAACGGGTGCAAATACTTCAAAAAGATGGTGGGCCCTGTAGGACTTGAACCTACGACCAATCGATTATGAGTCGACTGCTCTAACCAGCTGAGCTAAGGGCCCGTCACGGAAATGACTGCGGGAAGCATTCTACCTGAAGTTGCCGGTTTCGACACATGACGCCGGGCGATCAAGCGAGCACTCCAGGGGATTCAGGCAAGTAATGGCATTGACGTTACTGCCGTATCGCCAGACCGGTGTTTCACACAGGACGGCCGCGGGTTCTTCGAAGAAAAGCCCGCAATCGCGGGCTTTTATGCTTTCGTATTGAAACCTCGGGATCAGTCAAGATCGAGGAAAGAACGCAACTGCTCGGAACGCGTCGGATGGCGCAATTTTCTGAGCGCCTTGGCCTCGATCTGGCGGATACGCTCTCGCGTCACGTCGAACTGCTTGCCGACTTCTTCCAGCGTGTGATCCGTGTTCATGTCGATACCGAAACGCATGCGCAGCACCTTGGCCTCGCGCGGCGTCAATCCGGCCAGCACGCCCTGCACGGTCCCGGTCAGGCCGGAGCCGGTCGCGGATTCCACCGGGCTGGAGATATTCGCATCTTCGATGAAATCGCCGAGATGTGAATCCTCGTCGTCGCCGATCGGGGTTTCCATGGAGATCGGTTCCTTGGCGATTTTCAGCACCTTGCGGACCTTGTCCTCGGGCATCTCCATGCGCTCGGCCAGTTCGTCCGGAAGCGGTTCGCGACCCATTTCCTGCAGCATCTGGCGGGAAATACGGTTGAGCTTGTTGATCGTCTCGATCATGTGCACAGGGATACGGATGGTGCGTGCCTGGTCGGCGATGGAACGCGTAATGGCCTGGCGAATCCACCAGGTCGCGTAGGTCGAGAATTTGTAACCGCGCCGGTATTCGAACTTGTCCACGGCTTTCATCAGGCCGATGTTGCCTTCCTGGATCAGGTCCAGGAACTGCAGGCCGCGATTGGTGTACTTCTTCGCGATCGAGATCACCAGGCGCAGGTTGGCCTCGACCATTTCCTTCTTGGCCCGGCGCGCCTTGGCCTCGCCGATGGACATCGTGCGGTTGATGTCCTTGAGCTCCGCAATGGTCAGCCGCTCTTCCTTCTGCATCCGGCCGAGCTTTTCCTGCACGGTGCGAATTTCGCCCTCGTACTCGGAAAGGGCCGGAACCCATTTCTGCTTGCCCTTGAGAATGGGCTTGAGCCAGTCGGGGTTGGCCTCGTTTTCCGTGAACGATTTGAGGAACACCGATTTCGGCATCTTGGCCTGGATCACGGCCATCTGCAGGATCATTCGTTCGAGGTCGCGGGTCTGGGAAACCGAGTAACGCAGGCGGTCGACGAGGTGGTCGACCATCTTGGCCGGGTACTTGATGCGCAGGAAAATATGCGCCATCTGGTCCATCACCTGGTCGGCATTCTTGTGACCGGGCCCGTGCTTGTCGCTCAGTGCGATGTACTTTTTGTAGAGTTCCGCCAGTTCTTCGAAGCGTGCGTCAACCTCTTCCAGGTCCGGACCGGTCGGCCCCTGATCCTCTTCCTCTTCATCCTCGTCGTCCTCGTCTACATCATCTGCATCGGAGTCACTGTCGGTCTTCGGCTTTGGCTTGGCCGGTTTCTGTGGCTTGGGAATTTCCTGCTTGGCCAGTTCTTCGGGATCGATGAAATCGACCATCAGTTCGGTCAGTCGCTGGCGGCCTTCCTTGTAGTTGGCGTACTGGACCAGCAAGGCCGCGTAGGTGCCGGGAAAACGCGCCAGCGCATGGTGCACCTGCAGCAGGCCATCCTCGATGCGTTTCGCGATGGCGATCTCGCCCTCGCGCGTCAGCAGTTCCACCGTGCCCATCTCGCGCATGTACATGCGCACCGGGTCGGTCGTCCGGCCGATCTCGGTCTCGACAGCAGCGAGCGCCGCTGCGGCTTCCTCGGCGGCGGTGTCGTCTTCCGTGTCGGTCGTCGCAGAGTCATTGAGCAGCAGGGTATCGGTATCCGGGGCCACTTCGTGCACCTGGATTCCCATGTCGTTGAACATGTTGATGATATCTTCGATCTGCTCCGGATCGACGATGTCATCGGGAAGATGATCGTTCACCTGGGAATAGGTCAGGAAGCCCTGTTCCTTGCCCTTGGTGATCAATTCTTTTAATTGGGATTGCTGATTTTCGTTCATAAAGCGTCTCTGGACTTCAGCTCCGCGATGCGTTGCCCCAGCAACAGGTATTCGTCTTTTTCTTCCCTGGTCTGGTCTATGATTCTGGGCATTCGGGACTGGCGCGTTTGCAACCACGTCAGTTCCAGTTTAGTCACCGTTTCGAGAAATTCCTGCACCAGTTGCTCATCGTCTCCCGGAAACGTCCAGGTCGCCATCGCATCGAGGTAGGAATGTGCCGGGTGATCGTGCCATAACTCCAATAACTGAGCCGTAGTCATATTGGGGTTCTTAAGGCAGAAGTCAACCAACTCGCAAAAGATTTCGATACCGGGCAGGTCGCAATCCTCAAAGACTTCAAGCCCGGATACTTTTTCCGCCAGCGCGGGTTCCCGCACCAGGTGTGCGATGGCTGTGCGCATCGGTGTGCGGTTCTGCGCCGGCCTTCCCGCTTTTTGCCGCGAAGCGTCCCGTTCCCGGGGTCTCGTGTTCGAGCCGGAAAGGCGGTGACGGGCCAGGCTTTCCAGGCGGCTGAACATCATGTCTCGAAAAACGCCGGGCGGAATCGTTTCCAGCGTGGGCCGCACCCGTTCCACAAAGGTTGCCCGGCCATCCATCGAGGACATGTCGACCTCGGCCGTGAAGTGATCGAAGAAAAAATCTGACAGCGGCCGCGCCTCGTTCAACAGGGCGTTGAACGCCTCGGCGCCCGCCGCGCGGACCAGGCTGTCCGGGTCTTCGCCTTCGGGCAGAAACAGGAAGCGTGCCTGGCGCCCCTCGCGCAGGCGCGGGAGGGTGTTTTCCAGCGCCCGCCATGCCGCCTTGCGCCCGGCCCGGTCGCCGTCGAAACAGAACACGACTTCGTCCGCGGTGCGAAAAAGCAACTCGGCCTGGTCACCCGTTGTCGCGGTACCCAGTGTCGCCACGGCGTTGCGCAGGCCATGCTGCGCCAGGGCCACCACATCCATGTAGCCTTCGACGACCAGCACCTTATCAAGACGGGCACTGCCCCGTCGCGCCAGGTAGAGACCGTAAAGCTCCCTGCCCTTGTGAAACAGCTCTGTTTCCGGCGAATTCAGGTATTTTGGGCCGTCGTCGGTGAGCGCCCGTCCGCCGAAAGCGATCACGCGTCCGCGGCGGTCGTGAATAGGAAACATGATGCGATGACGAAAACGGTCGTATTCACCGCTCTTGCCCTGGCTGAGCAGCCCGGCCGCTCTCAGGTGGGCAAGCTGCTTTTCATCGCCGCCGAACTTTTTCAGCAGGCTGTCCCAGCCCTGCGGGGCATAACCGATACCGAATTCCTGGGC
>JASFSI010000029.1:0-10956 GCA_050114495.1 Lysobacterales bacterium
TGCTACGAAAATCACATCTTTCCTACCTGTTTCGTGTGCGACGGTCGCCCCGGGCCGCACACGAAACAGGTAGGAAAGATGTGATTTTCGTAGCAGGGGTAACGCCGCGCGGCTTCGGTCGCGGCTTCCAGCGACGGCGCTGGCGGCGGCTCGAGTTCCAGCGCGGCAGGCATCGCGGACCCGACCCGGTCCCGGCCATCCCGCATTTCGACACCCCCGTTTTCGCTGCGGTGAACCGTCAGCGGGCGGTCCAGCGGCGGCGGCAGGTGCAGCCGCACCCGGGCCGGCCCATCGATGAACGCAGCCAGCATTCCGCAACTGTATCCGCCATTGCCGGATTCGGCCGGCCCATTGAACCGCGACGCGATGGTGACCGTGTTTTCCATGACCCGGAACCTACCAGCCGTTGTGATGCAGGCGGGCGGGATCATAACGGTATTCCGGGCCGGGTGCTTCGTCCGGAACCCCCATGGCCAGCAGGGCAAACGGCGTGATCTGCTTCGGGATAGCGAGATGCTCCCTGCAGGCCTGCACGCGCTCCTCGATCGGGTAGATAGCGATCCAGACACAGCCGATACCGAGGTCGTGCGCGGCCAACTGCATGTTCTGGGCCGCGCAGGAACAATCCTGCGGCCAGAAACCGGGGTAGATCTCGCGCGCGACTTCACCGCAAACCAGCACCATGAACGTCGCCTGCTCCAGCATTTCGGTACCGCCCAGCGTGGTAAACCGCCGAATGACTTCGGAATCGTCCATGGTCACGAAATGCCACGGCCGCGCATCGGCCGCCGAGGGGGCGTTCATGGCCGCTTCGAGAATGGTTTTTCGCTGCGCGTCGCTGATCGGCTGAGGTTTCCAGGCGCGAATGCTGCGGCGCGTCATTAAAGCCTTGATCGTCTCCATCAATTACCCCCGGGTAAAACAGTTGGCCAAAATACGGGCACAGGATATAAACCGGCCCGCTCAACGGGAGGTTATGATGTTACTTGTCAACTGGCAATCGAAAGGGTCAATAGCATGCGCCATGAACTGCTGATACTTCGGCACGCAAAATCCGCCTGGAACAGCGACGCCCCGACAGACTTCGAACGCCCGCTTTCCGGGCGTGGCCGCAAAAATGCGCCCCGCGTGGGCAGATTCCTTGCCGAACAGGGTCTGCGTCCCGATTACGTGGTCAGTTCCCCTGCTGAACGCGCCCGGCAAACCGTGCTGGCCGCCTGCGAACCCTTTGGCATTGGCGAGACCGACATCAACTGGGATCGGCGCATCTACGCCGCCATGACCGGGGAATTGCTGGACGTGCTGAGCGGCTGTCCTGAAAACGCGATGCGGGTACTGATCGCCGGTCACAACCCGGGTCTGGAAAGCCTGGTGCGAACGCTGTGCCGCGAGCCCGTTTCGACACCGCCCGATCTCAAGCTGATGCCCACGGCGGCACTGGCCCATTTGCTGATCCCGGTCGCCTGGAAGGAAATCGACGGCGGCGTGGCCGACCTGCTGAGCCTCACGCGCGTGAAATCGCTGCCGGATTAAAAACCAGGGCCGCCGGACACGACACAAGGTTAGCCGCAGGTGCTATTCTTTTTGTTCACCCCTGACACACGAGACCAGAAAAATGCCCGGCCTGTTGCCTGATGTCGATCCCGATGGACTGCTCGAATTCTCCGTCGTTTTTACCGACCGATCGCTGAACCACATGTCGCAGGACTTTCAGCAAGTCATGCGCGACCTTTCCACCCGGCTCAAAGCCGTCTACAACGCCGATGCGGTCGCCCTCGTTCCGGGCGGCGGCACCTACGGCATGGAGGCTATCGCGCGCCAGTTTGCCGACGGCCGGCGTTGCCTGGTCGTGCGCAACGGCTATTTCAGTTTCCGCTGGTCGCAGATCATCGAGACCGGCGGCTTGAGCGACGATGTCACCGTGATCAAGGCGCGCCGTGGCGAAGACCGGGCGCAGGCGCCGTTCGCTCCACCCCCGGTCGAAGAAGTCGTGGCGGCGATCCGATCAAAGAAACCGGGCGTGGTTTTCGCACCGCATGTCGATACCTCCTCGGGTATTCTCATCGGCGACGACTACATTCGGGCACTGACCGATGCCGTACACGAGCAAGGCGGCCTGTTTGCGCTTGACTGCGTCGCATCCGGCGGTATCTGGGTGGACATGAAGGCTTGCGGCGTCGACATTTTGCTCAGCGCGCCGCAAAAAGGCTGGAGCGCAACGCCCTGCGCCGCGCCCGTGATGCTCAGTGAAAGGGCATTGGAACGCCTGGCGCAGTCGACAAGCAGCAGTTTTGCCTGCGACCTCGGCAAATGGCTGGACATCATGCGCGCTTACGAGAACGGCGGACACGCCTACCACGCAACGCTGCCGACCGACGGGCTGAAAGTGTTTCGGGATGCGATGTTGGAAACCGGCGAGTTCGGGCTGGAACGTTTCATGGAAAGCCAGTGGGATCTCGGCAGACGGGTACGCGGTATTCTGGAGGAACGCGGCTACGCCAGCGTCGCCGCTCCGGGCTTCCAGGCGCCCGGCGTGATCGTCAGCTACACCGATGACCCGGACATCCAGAACGGCAGCCGGTTCATGAAACTGGGCCTCCAGATCGCGGCCGGCGTGCCGCTGATGTGCGACGAGGGCGAAGATTACCGGTCCTTCCGCATCGGGCTGTTCGGACTCGACAAGCTGAAAGACATCGACGGCACGGTTCAGCGCCTCGTGAACGCACTGGACCAGCTTTAACGCCGCGTCTTCGTGATGAAGGCTGCCATATCGTTTCGAACGCGATGGACAGCGGGCCTGCTGGTCGCCGGCCTGCTGCTCGCGGCCTGCAGCGTCGATGAACCGAAAACCATCATACGCAACAAGGGCTCGGACACACTGCTCAACGCAGCCACTGCCTGGTCCGAATCCTACCGGGCGGTCGATTCCACGGTCGAAGTGCTCGTGAGCGGAGGCGGATCCGGAACCGGTATCGCCGCGCTGCTCAGCGGAACGGTGGACATCGCCAACAGCAGCCGCGCCATCCGGGGGCGCGAACAGGAAATGGCGCGCAGCAACGGGCTGAACCCCGTGCAGCACATCGTTGGCCACGACGCGCTGGCCATTTATCTGCATCCGAACAACCCGCTTGCGGCAATCACCCTGGAACAACTGGCTGAAATTTTCGGCGACGGGGGGGGAATATCCCACTGGACCGATCTCGGCGTCGAGGTGCCCGCCTGCCAGGGACAGGAAATCACCCTGACCGGCCGGCAGAACAGTTCGGGAACTTACGCCTACTTTCGCGACAGGGTGTTGAACGGCGGCGACTTCAAGCTCGGCATGCGGGACCTGCGTGCATCCGCCGACGTAGAGCTGGCGGTGGAACAGGAACCCTGCGCGATCGGTTACGGCGGCCTGGCGCACGCGACCGAAAAAGTGAAACTCGCCTGCGTATCGCCGGGGACGGGCAGCGCATGCGTCATGCCTTCCATTGACAGCGCGGCCGATGGCAGTTACCCCATCTCGCGGCCCCTTTCCCTGTACACCAACGGCAGGCCGAAGGGACCGTTGGGCCAGTACATCGATTGGATCAAGGGCCGCGAAGGTCAATGCATTATCCTGAAAAACGGCCACGCGCCCGTGGTCCGGTCACCGTGCAAGCGAACGTGACAACCCAGATGACACAGGGCTGCCCCGCAGCCGGAACCGGGAGTGATTGATGACGCAGATCGAAAACCGCATGGAAACCCACCTCGAGCAGATTCGGGGTTTGTTGTGGGATATCGGTTCACAGGCGGAGTCTGCGCTGTACGGTGCCCGCAAGGCTCTTTTCGAACGGGACGCAGACCTCGCGTACCGGGTCATACTGGACGACCATCCGCTGGACCGGAAAAGCCGCCGCTGCGACAGCTTCTGCCACGACTTCATCGGCCGTTTTCTTCCCGGCGCCGGCGTGCAGCGGGAAATGACCGCCACGATCCGCATCAATGCCATCCTGGAACGCATCGGGGACCACGCCGTGACCGTTTGCCGTGAAGCGCTGCGGCTGGAGCGATCGTTGCCCGCGCAATTTTGCCGAAGGATCGACTCGATCGCCGATGAGTCGCTGTCACTGCTGTCCGCCGCGCGAAGCTCTTTTCGCGAAGGTGACGCCGAACAGGCGATGTCCGTAATTCACTCGGCACGACAGTTGGAAAGCCGAATGGACAGCTACTACGCCGAACTGTTTTCGGAAGACGAGCGGCTGGACGCAACCACGATGATGGTCATTTTTGTCGTCTTCAACATCTACAAGCGTGTAGCGGACCAGGCCGGCAACATCTGTGAGCAAGCCGTGTACACGGTGCGCGGCACCGGTCCGTCTCCCGATGCGTGCCGCATCCTGTTCATGGCCGGACAGGACTCCGACCTTGCACAGGAAGCCCTGTCCATCGCCGGGGCACATTTTGCTGAAAACGTTTCCTTCAGCGCGAGCGGGCCCGAGATCAGTGCATCCGACCTGGGCGAAACCACCGTGGTGGTCGGTTTGAACCGCCCCGTGAGCGACTTTGTCAGCACGGTTCCGTTTCATACGACCGTACAGAACTGGACCATCCCGCCCGGCGCGGATGAAGCGGAACGGCGAAATTTTATGCTGGAGCGGTTGACGGACCTGGTGGAACGGATCAGCGGAAACCCGGATCGCAGTGACCGGTAAACTGCTGAGCAACCACGCGAAATACCTCAGAATATCAGTGATTTAACCAGAAGAACCCAGCTAATGACCACGGCCGGCCCGAGCAGGCCGATCAGGATTCCTCCGGGCCGCAGGTCCCGCGTGGAAATCTCTCCTGTAGCAAACGCGATGGCGTTCGGCGGCGTCGAGACCGGCAGCAATAGCGCACAGGAAGCACTCAGGCCGAGGATCAGGCACATCTCCAGCTCACGGCCGGGCATCAGCGCCACCGACACGGGCAGGATCAGCGAAACCGTCGCCGTGTTGCTCATGAAATTGGACAGCGTAACGGTGACAAGAGCCAGCGCGGCGTAAACCACGATATCCAGGTTCAGCACCGTCAGGAATTCCAGCCAGGACGCGAGGCGGGCAGCCAGCCCGGTATCGGTAACCGCGGCGCCCAGCGAAAGTCCGCCGGCAACCAGCATCAGCGTGTCCCAGGGCAGGCCGCGCACATGGGCGGCACCCATCACCTGCGTCATCGTCAAGCCGACGATGGGAATCAGGGAAATAGCCGCGACGTGGATACCGTGCAACGGAGTCGTCAGCCACAGCAGCACGGTGAACAGGGACAGGAAACCGACAATAAGCCGCTCCCGAAGCCCGGGCATTTCCGGCTCTTTGGCGCTGTCCGCTTCCAGCTTTATCTGCTCGATCGACGCCGGAAACAGCTTCTGCACGATCAGCCACGCCACGAATGTCAGGAAGATCGCACCGGGCACGCCGACCGCCATCCACTGGACGAAGTCGATTTCAATACCGTGCTCGGCAGCCACACCCACCGCGATCGCGTTGGGCGGACTGCCGATGATCGTGCCCATGCCGCCGACGGAGGCGGACAGGGGTATCGCCACGAGCAACGCCTTGGCAAACGGCTCGTCGCGGCCGAGCTGGCGCACCAGGGGCAGCACGGCGCCGATCATCAGCACGGTGGTTGAGGTGTTGGAGATAAACATCGAGGCGATGCAGCTGGTCAGCATCACGGCCAGCAGAACCGTTGACGGCCTGGTGCCGGCGGGCCGGATGGCGGCCGAAAAGAGCAGCCGGTCCAGCCCGGTTCGCGACAGGCCCTCGGCCATGAAAAACCCGCCCAGCATCAGCCAGATGACGGGGCTCGACCAGGTATTGAGGTAGCGGCCGGTATCCCAGGGCTCGGCGTGAATCAGGGTCGTTCCCAGCGCAAAGACCAGGTAGCCCATGATCAGCAGGCCGACGGCGAAAGCCGGCACCGCTTCGCTTATCCACAGGCCCACCGCGAGCAGGAACAGGAACAGCACCGCTCTCTGCTCCGGCGGAAAGATGCCGGAAAGCAGATTCCAGACCCACCACACGGCAACGGCGACCAGCACAAACAGCAACAGGCGACGAACACCGTAGGTCTGGCCCGGGCGCAGTATTCGAAACGCGGCGCGTCGGCTGTCGCGGTAGGAAACTTTTTCTCGAACGGAGTTGCGGTTTTCACTCACGGCGGGATTGCCCGGTAATCGGTGGTTTAAGGATCGGGAGATTGTATACCGAAGGTACGAAAACACTACTTTCAGCGCGCTGACATGACGCTGATCAACCGGTCAAAAAATTAGTCCGAATCCGTAAACTAATTTGATCTGCATCATATCCCCAAAAATGCTTCAGGCGCAGGATTTAAGCCGCATTTTATCAGGGGTTCTTCCCCGTGTTGGATCGCGTGGAAGCCCCCCGGAAATCCACGAACGGGGAAACAGCTTTGAACAAGAAAAAAGCAGTGAAATCCGCCGCCAGGCGGAATTTACCCGCCAACCGCGTGCAGCTTCTGGACTTCCTGTGGAAAGCACAGAACGAACACGGTTACATCCGGTCGCAAGATATCGAGGCAGCCGCCCAGGCGCTGAACACGTCGACCATCGATATTCAAGGCGTGGTGACCTTCTACCACTTCCTGAGCCTTCGGCCCCGCGGCAAGTACACGATTTACCTGAACAACAGCCCGGTGGCGGAGTGTAAAGGCTACGGTCGGATGAAAAAAGCGTTCGAATCCGCAACGGGCACCGCGATCAACGGCGTCGACCCCAGCGGCCAGTTCGGCCTGTTTGACACGGCATGCATCGGGCTCAGCGACCATGAGCCTTCGGCCCTGATCAATTTCCACCCGTTCACGAACCTGAACAGCCTGAAAGTGAAACAGATCGTAGCGCAGCTCAAGCAGGGCGCGGACCCCGCAGACATCTGCGACGAGGTAAAGGATCACATTCGCTTTACGCCGGACGAACAGCACACCGTGCTGTTGCGCGACTATCAGCCCAGCGCCGCGCTGGCCAAACTGAAGGACACCACGCCCGAAGCCGTGCTGGCGGAAATCAAGAAATCCGGCCTCAGGGGCATGGGTGGGGCCTTCTTCCCCACCGGTGTCAAGTGGGAATCCTGCCGCAAGGATCCGGAGTCGCCGAAGTACATCTTCTGCAACGCAGACGAGGGCGAGCCGGGCACGTTCAAGGATCGTGTCCTGCTGAACTCCCTGCCCGGCCTGGTGCTGGAAGGCATGGTCGTCGCCGGTTACGCGGTGGGTTCGGAAGAAGGCGTGATCTACCTGCGGGCGGAATACAAGTGGATGCAGGAGAAACTGCAACACGTCATCGACCACTTCCGCAAGATGAACCTGCTGGGCAGGAACATCATGGGCATCGAGGGATTCAACTTCGAGATCCGTATCCAGCTGGGCGCCGGGGCCTATGTCTGCGGCGAGGAAACGGCCATGCTGAACTCGATCGAGGGCAAGCGGGGTGAGCCGCGCAACAAGCGTTTCTTCCCGACCGAGCGCGGCTACATGCAGAAACCGACCGTGATCAACAACGTGGAAACCTTCTGCTGCGCAGCTCGCATCGTCGAGCTGGGCGCCGACCATTACCTGCAGGCCGGCACGCCCAGTTCACCGGGCACCAAGCTGCTCAGCGTATCGGGCGACTGCCGCCTGCCGGGCATCTACGAGATACCGATGGGCACGACGGTGCGCGAAGTACTGGACATGTGCGAAGCCGACCGCCCCCATTTCATCCAGGTTAGCGGACCTTCCGGCGAATGCCTCTCCATCGACGAAGCCGACCGCGTGTTCTCGATGGACGACCTGAACCGGGGCGGCTCCTTCATGGTCTTCAGCCGCTCGCGGGACATCCTGGACATCCTCAGGAATTACAACCACTTCTTCAAGAGCGAATCCTGCGGGCTGTGCACGCCCTGCCGGGCCGGCAATTTCATCATCGAAAAGAAACTGGACCTGTTCGCGGCCAGGCTGGCCCAGCAGTCCGACGTCGAAGACCTCAAGTCCTGGGGTGAAATCATGGAGCTCACCTGCCGCTGCGGCCTGGGCAAGACCGCCGCCGGCTCCCTGCTGATGGCGCAGGAAAAGTTCCCCGAGTACTTCGACACCATCATTGATAAAAACCCCGACGGACTCAGCAAGGGTTTCAGCCTCAAAGACGCGGTTCGGGAATACGACGAGTTCAGCAACTGAGTACAGCGATCATGAGCAAGCAGAAAAGCAAAACCAACGGCAAGGCCGGCAAAGCGTCGACCGGGACCACCAAGACGAAAGCCGCGCCCAGGGCCACGACCAACGGCCTGATCACGATTACGATCGACGGCAAGGAAATCAAGTGCGAGGCCGGACGCAACCTGGTGGACGTGGCGAACGAAAATGACATCTTCATTCCAAGCCTGTGCTACTACCCTGAAATCGAGCCGCCCCTGGGCACCTGCCGGGTCTGCACCTGCAACATCAACGGCTCGCCCCAGCCGGCCTGCACCCACAAGGTGGAAGACGGCATGGTGGTCGAGGTCCACAACAAGCAACTCGACGACGCGCGCGAAGCCATCGTCGAAATGATGTTCTCCGAAGGCAACCATTTCTGTCCCGGCTGCCAGAAGAGCGGCGACTGCGATCTCCAGCACATGGCCTACGAACTGGGTTTGCGTCACACCCGCTTCCCGCACCTTTTCAAGGACCGGGTCGTCGACTTCAACGCCAGCCGCATGATCATGGAGCACAACCGCTGCATCAAGTGCGGACGCTGCGTGAACGAGGTGTTCACCGACGATGGCAAGGCCGTGTTTTCCTTCCGTTTCCGCGGCAACGAAATGCGCGTGGGCATCGACTACGACGAAGAAGCCAAGCTGAGCGAGGAACAGGCCATTCGCGCGATGCACATCTGCCCCACCGGTTCCATCATCGTGCGCGGACAGAACCACTCGCGGCCATTCGGCATGCGGCGCTTCGACATGCAGTCCACCCACAAGATGGAGCCGGTCGAAGAACCTGAAATCGAGCTGCCCAGCGAGAAAAAGACGGTCGCCACCGTCTCGCTGGCCGGCTGCTTCGGCTGTCACATGTCGCTGCTGGACATCGATCTGAAGCTGCTCGACCTGATCGAGGTCGTGGAGTTCAACAAGTCACCGTTGAACGACATCAAGGAGTTCACCAAGCGTTGCGATATCGGTTTGATCGAGGGCGGCTGCTGCAACTCGGAAAACGTCGAGGTGCTGCGCGAGTTCCGCAAGAACTGCGACGTGCTGGTCGCATTCGGTGAATGCGCGCTGTGGGGCGGTGTCCCGTCGATGCGCAACACCATTCCGCTGAGCGAATGCCTGGAAGAAGCCTACCTGAACTCAACGACATCGATGCCCGACGACAGCGAGGTGCCATATCACGAGGACCTGCCGAAAATCCTCGACAAGGTCTACGCCTGCAGCGACATCGTGGATATCGACTACTACATTCCGGGCTGTCCCCCGGACTCAGACCACATCTGGCGCTCCGTACTGGGCCTGATCTCGGGCCAGGAGCTTTCCGTTCCGTATTCCGAATTCAAGTATGACTGAGCCATGAGCAACTACGCCAAAAAAATCACGATTGATCCCGTCACGCGGGTGGAAGGACACGGACGCGTCACCGTCCAACTGGACGATGCCGGCAAGGTCCAAAGGGCCCGGTTCCACGTCGTGGAATTCCGCGGTTTTGAGCGGTTTATCCAGGGCCATCCCTATTGGGAAGCGCCGTTGCTGGTACAGCGCCTGTGCGGCATCTGCCCGGTGAGCCACCACCTGGCGGCGGCCAAAGCCGTCGACCAGGTGTACGGGGTCGACCCGGAAGACCTGGATCCAACGGCGACCAAGCTGCGCCGTCTGCTGCACTACGGCCAGGTCTTCCAGTCCCACGCGCTGCATTTCTTCTACCTGGCATCACCGGACCTGCTGTTCGGTATCGACGCCCCGGTAGAGAAACGCCACGTGGTTCCGGTCGCGGTGGAATTTCCCGAACTTGCAAAGATGGGCATCCAGATGCGCCAGTTCGGCCAGGAAATCATCAAGGCGCTGGCGGGCAAGCGCATACACGGCATAACGGCCATCCCCGGCGGTGTGCACAAGACCTTTGAAGCCAAGGAACGTGACCGTTTCCTGAGCGGCGAAGCGCTGCCGTCCATCGACACGATGATCGAGTGGTCCCAGGGTGTGGTCCAGTTCATCAAGGACTACCACGACAAGCACTACCGGTGGCTGGATTCCTTTGCCAGCTATCCTTCTGGCCACCTCGGCCTGGTTTCCGACAAAGGCGAACTGGAGCTTTACAACGGCCGCCTGCGCGCCATCGACGCGAACGGCAAACGCACGCTGGACGATGTCCACAACAACGATTACCTCAAGTATTTCGGCGAGGGCATCGAGAAGTGGTCCTACATGAAGTTCCCCTTCCTGCGTCACATGGGCCGCGAAAAAGGCTGGAACCGGGTCGGTCCGCTGGGCCGCCTGAACGTCTGCGACAGCATCCCGACACCGCTGGCACAGGCCGAACTGGAAGAATTCAAGGCTTACACCTACGGCCGGACCAACAACCACACCATGCATTCGCACTGGGCGCGGCTGATCGAGGTTCTGCACTGCGCCGAGGCGATGAAGGGCCTGCTGGAAGACGATACCATTCTTCGTAAACCGGAACGGCCGAAGGTCAATCGGCGCCCGGAGGGCATCGGCATCATCGAAGCGCCGCGCGGAACGCTGATTCACCACTATCAGGTGGATGAAAAGGGCCGCATCACCAAGTGCAACCTGATCGTTTCGACCACGCACAACAACGAACCGATGAACCAGGCGGTGCGCTGGGTGGCCCAGAACGTGCTCGACGGACAGAAGGAGATCACTGACAGCATGCTGAACCAGGTCGAGATCGCTATCCGCGCCTACGACCCCTGCCTGAGCTGCGCGACCCATTCCATGGGCCAGATGCCGCTGGTGA
>JASFSI010000030.1:0-10748 GCA_050114495.1 Lysobacterales bacterium
GCAGGTTCGGCAACTCGAGGCGGAAATGCAGAAGTTCGGCTCCGGACTGATGGAAAAAACCCGCTGGCTGGTTTTTACGAAGGCCGACCTGATGCCGGCGGACGAGGCACGCGAAAAAGCCGAGCGGGTCGTTTTTGAACTCGACTGGGATGCGCCCTGGGCGCTGATTTCGTCGGTGACAAAGAGCGGAACGGACGAGTTGATGCAGCGCGTCTCCGACGAACTGGAACGAATCGAGGAAGAAAAAGCACAAGCCCGCGCTGAGCAGGAAGCGGGTCATGGAGGCGGCGCGGCAGGTGACCCATCCGCAGGGGATCCCGGGTCAAGCCCGGACTGACGAGAGAAAATGTGATCGTCATCCCGGAATTTGCGCAGCAAATATCCGGGACCTCCTCCTGGCCGCTCCGAATTCGCCAATGAACATAAAAAAGCCCCGCACACGGCGGGGCTTTTCCATATTCCGAATTCAGAATGCTTTACATCGCGCGGATGTGCGTGCTCAGGCGTGATTTCTGGCGGGCAGCCGTGTTTTTGTGCATGATGCCCTGCGAAACGGAACGGTCGATCGCCGGCACAGCGGCTTTGAACGCAGCTTCGGCAGCTTTCTTGTCGCCGGCTTCGATGGCTCGCACCACGTTCTTCATCACGGTCCTGACGTGCGAGCGCTTGCTGGCGTTCTGGCGGCGGTTGCGCTCTGCCTGACGGGCTCGTTTACGAGCTGATAAACTGTTAGCCAAGGTATGTCTCCAACAATAATCAATAAGCAAAAATCAGCCGCCTATTCTGATAGTTCTGGCGGTTTTAGTCAAGAAAAGTCCCAATACTTTTACCGGCCCGCCGCTGATTATGCGGAGACGCGCCGTTGAAACTGCTCAAATCGACGGCCCTGGTGGGCACCGCGACGATCGCCTCGCGCATCCTCGGTTTCATTCGGGACATGGTTTTCGCGCGCTATTTCGGGGCCAGCGGCGAGACCGATGCGTTCTTCCTGGCTTTCAAAATTCCCAATTTCATGCGCCGCCTGTTTGCCGAGGGATCGTTTTCTCTGGCGTTCGTTCCGGTGCTTTCCGAAGCGCGTGCCAGCGGCGACCGGCGCGCTCTGCGGGACCTGATTGACCACGTCAGCGGCACGCTGCTGGCCATCCTGCTGATTATCACGGCGATCGGCGTGCTTGCCGCACCGGCCCTGGTGGCGCTTTTTGCCCCGGGCTGGTATTTCGAGGGACGCGCCGAATTTGGCCTGGCGGGCGACATGCTGCGCATCACTTTTCCCTACCTGATGCTGATTTCACTGACCGCGCTGGCCGGGGGAATACTCAATACCTTCGAGCGGTTCCTGGTGCCGGCGTTGACGCCCGCGCTGCTGAATATCTCGCTGATTACCGCCGCCGTCCTGTTTTCCGCACGTCTCGAGGTTCCGGTGATGGCGCTCGCCTGGGGTGTGCTGGCTGCCGGCTTCCTGCAATTGTTCGTTCAGGTGCCGGCGCTGATGCGGCTGGGTGTAATGCCCCGGCCGCGCTGGGGCTGGCGTCATTCGGGCGTGCGCAAGGTCATGCGGCTGATGATTCCGACCCTGATCGGATCCTCGGTCGCGCAGGTGAACCTGCTGTTCGATGTCGTGATCGCGACGTTCCTGGTCAGCGGCAGCGTCTCCTGGCTGTATTACTCCGACCGCCTGATGGAGTTTCCGCTGGGCGTGTTCGGTGTCGCGCTCTCCACCGTGATCCTGCCCAACCTCTCGCAGAAGTTCGCGCGCAACAACCCCGAGGCTTTTTCACACACGCTGGACTGGGCTCTGCGCCTGGCGATGCTCGTTACGATTCCCGCCGCACTGGGCCTGGCTGTGCTGGGCAAGCCGATCCTGATCACCCTGTTCCATTACGGGGCTTTTGAACTGGCCGATGTCGAAATGGCGGCGTTGAGCCTGGCGGCATACGCGGCCGGCCTGCCCGGCTTCATCGGGGTCAAGGTGCTCGCGCCTGGATTTTACGCCCGCCAGGACACCAAGACGCCGGTGAAGATAGCGATCACCGCGATGGTCTCCAACATGGTGCTCAACCTGGCATTCGTCGGTTCGCTGATGGGCATCGGCTTCACGGGTCCGCACATGGGGCTGGCGCTGGCCAGTTCGGCTGCTGCCTACATCAACGCCGGCCTGCTTTACCGCATGCTCCGCCGGCAGGGCGCCTATCGACCGGAGCCGGGCTGGGGCCGCGTCCTTTTTGCTGTCGGGCTGGCCTGCGCCGCGATGACGGCCGTCCTGCTTTGGCAGCAGGGACCGGCAGTTGACTGGGCGCAGGCCGCTGCGGATTCCCGGGCGATGAACATGGTCATCCTGATCGCTATTGGTGTGGCGGTTTACGCGCTGGCGCTCCTCGCGGCAGGACTGCGCCCCCGCCATTTTGCAAAAGGTTCGACCTGACCCCCCGCAGGGCTTTTTCGGTCGGGTTTTGGCCGGCGGGCTGGTATACTCTATTGCTTTTTTGCGGCCCTGAAACACGTCATGCGACTGATCCGAAACCGACCCGGCCCGAACGGCAACCGGCACCTGAGCGGTGGGTCGGTGGTAACCATCGGGAACTTCGATGGCCTGCACCTCGGCCACCACGCCTTGCTGCGCCAATGTCGTGAACTGGCTCCGCCGGACCGAAAAGTCGCCGTGGTGACCTTTGAGCCGCTTCCGATGGCCTATTTCAGCCCACAGAATGCGCCCTCGCGCCTGACCACGGTACATGGAAAACTGGCTATTCTTCGTTCCCTGGGCGTCGACCTGACCTGGATGATGCGTTTTGACAAAGCCTTTGCTGCGCTCTCAGCACGCGCTTTCGTGGAACAGGTGCTGGTACGCGGGCTGAGCGCCGAGGCCGTCGTGGTTGGGCATGATTTTCATTTCGGGCGAGGCAGGGAAGGCGATGCCGATATGCTGCGCGCGCTGGGAGACGAATTCGGTTTCGAGGAATATATCGTCCCGCCGGTGTTGCTCGACGGCGAGCGGGTGTCGAGCAGCGGCGTGCGCGAGTGTCTCTTGGCGGGCGATTTTGCCGCCGCCGCCCGCTTGCTGGGGCGGCCGTTCCGCATGGACGGGCACGTCGTTTATGGGCAGGCGCTCGGCCGCAAACTGGGCTACCCGACCGCAAACCTTCGAGTCCGGTCCGAGCCGAGTCCGCTGACCGGTGTGTTGGCGACCTGGGCACGTATTGACGGAGGGCCCTGGCTGCCCGGCGTCTCGAACCTCGGCCGGCGGCCCGCGGTAGGCGGCGGTGATCCCCTGCTGGAAGTGCATTTCTTTGATTTTGACGAAGACATTTACGGAAGGCGCCTCGAGGTTCAATTTGTGGCAAAGTTACGGGACGAAGAGCATTTCGACTGCCTCGAATTGCTGATCGTGCAAATGAAAAAAGACGAATCGGCGGCCCGGGAGATCCTGGCACGCAGTGAACAACCGGCCGACTGACCCGGTCCGGACAGGTACCAGTTCAACATGGATTACAAAGACACCATCAACCTTCCCAAAACCGGATTTGCGATGAAAGCCAACCTGGCCAACCGTGAACCGGTCATGCTCGAGTCATGGGAGAACGCGGATCTTTACCGAAAGATCCAGGAAGCCACAGCTGATCGACCGCTGTGGGTTCTGCACGACGGCCCTCCATATGCCAATGGCGACATTCACATGGGCCACGCGGTAAACAAGATCCTGAAAGACATCGTGGTGAAGTCGCGCCTGTTGTCCGGTTTCCGCTCCCCGTACGTGCCGGGCTGGGACTGCCATGGCCTGCCCATCGAACTGCAGGTCGAAAAGAAAGTAGGAAAGGTCGGCCGCAAGGTCGATGCAGCGACGTTCAGGCAAAAATGCCGCGAGTACGCCGACCGGCAGATCGACCTGCAGCGCGACGGCTTTCGGCGCATGGGCGTGCTGGGAGACTGGTACCGGCCCTACACGACCAAGAGCTTTCGTTACGAAGCGGACATGATCCGTGCGCTGGCCTCGATCATCGAGGGCGGTCACCTGGAACAGGGCGCCAAGCCCGTCAACTGGTGCTTCGATTGCGGCTCGGCGCTGGCCGAGGCGGAAATCGAGTACCGTGACAAGACGTCCCCGGCCATCGACGTGCTGTTCCCCGCGGTCGATCCGGATGCGCTGGCGGATGCTTTTGGCGCCTCCGTTTCCGGGCTCACCGGCATACCGATCTGGACCACGACGCCGTGGACGCTGCCGGCCAACGAGGCCGTGTGCCTGCACGCCGGCCTGGAATACGTGCTGGTCAGGGGCAGGGCCGGCGGGCGGATGCTGAACATCGTGGTTGCGCGGGCATTGCTCGAGACCGTGACCGCGCGGATCGGCATGCAGGAAGTGGAGGAACTCGGTTTTGCAGCGGGTGCCGCGATGGAAAACATGCGGCTGCGTCATCCCTTCTACGACAAGGAAGTGCCCGTCATACTCGGTGATCACGTTACCACCGAGGCCGGCACCGGCGCCGTGCACACGGCCCCCGGCCACGGCGAGGAAGACTTCCAGGTGGGCCGTGTCTACGGCCTGCCCGTGAACAACCCGGTGGGTGCCGACGGTGTCTATTACGACAACGTTGAGACGTTCGCTGGAGAATTTGTCTGGGCCGCGAACGATCACGTGCTGGAGATCATGCGGGACAATGGAACCTTGCTGAAAGACGAATCGTTTGAACACAGCTACCCGCATTGCTGGCGTCACAAGACGCCTACCGCGTTTCGCGTAACGCCGCAGTGGTTCATCAGCATGGAAAAAGCCGGCCTGCGCGAACAGTCCCTGGCTGCAATCGAAAAAGTCCAGTGGATACCGGGCTGGGGTGAGGAACGCATTCGAGGCATGGTCGAGAACCGGCCCGACTGGTGCATTTCCCGGCAGCGTACCTGGGGCGTCCCGATTCCGCTTTTCGTCGACCCGGAAACCAATGACATTCATCCCGAGACCGTTGCGCTGATGCAGCGCGTGGCCAATATCGTGGAACAGGAAGGCGTCGATGCCTGGTATTCGCAGGGCATATTCGACCGCCTCGGCGTCGACCCGGACCACTGGGAGCAGGTCAGCGACATTCTCGATGTCTGGTTCGATTCCGGCGTAACGCACCGCTGCGTGCTGGATGAACGGGAAGAACTGGAACGCCCGGCTGCGCTCTACCTCGAAGGTTCGGACCAGCACCGCGGCTGGTTCCAGTCCTCGCTTCTGACCTCGGTGGCGATAAACGGCTCGGCACCGTATCGCGAGGTGCTGACCCACGGCTTCGTCGTCGACGCCGAGGGGCGCAAGATGTCGAAATCGCTCGGCAACGTCGTCTCCCCGATCAAGGTAATGAACTCGCTGGGCGCCGACGTGATGCGGCTGTGGGTCGCCGCAGCCGACTACCGCGGCGAAATGACCGTCTCGGACGAAATTCTCAAGCGGGTGGCCGACGCCTACCGCCGAATCCGCAACACGGCGCGGTTCCTGCTGGGTGCATTGCACGAATTCGACAAGGATGATCTGCTCGAGCCTGACGAGATGCTGCCGCTGGATCGCTGGGCCATTCGCCGCGCGGCCGCATTGCAGGCCGAGGTGAAGCAGGCTTACGAGCAGTACCAGTTCGTGCAGGTATACCAGAAAGTACACAATTTCTGCGCCTTCGAGATGAGCGCTTTTTATCTCGACATCATCAAGGACCGCCTCTACACGGCGCAGAAAAAGAGCAAAATACGGCGTTCCGCCCAAACGGCGATTTACCACGTGCTCGAGGAAATGGTGCGCTGGGTCGCCCCGATCCTGAGCTTCACGGCCGAGGAAATCTGGAAGCACATGCCCGGTGATCGCGAGCAAAGCGTGTTGGTGGAAACCTGGTACGAGGCGCCCGACCCGTCAGAACACGTGGTGCACGACGCCGATTTCTGGGCGCAGGCAAACGGCCTGGTCAAATGCGTCAAGGAAGCCATTGAGCCGCGCCGCGCGAGCAAGGAGATTCGCGGATCGCTGGACGCAGAAGTCACCGTGCAGCCGCTGAACGACGAGGCGCGTGCACTGTTGGAAGAATTCGGCGATGAACTGCGTTTCCTGCTGATTGTCTCCGGTGCCGAAATCGCCGGTCCCGACGCCGTTGCGCCGGCCGACGCTTACGAGGCCTCCGGGTTCCGTGTCTGGGTGCGGCGCAGCGAAGCTGAAAAGTGCGTGCGGTGCTGGCACCACCGCGAGGATGTCGGCTCGAATCCCGAACATCCGGAATTGTGCGGCCGCTGTGTCGAGAACGTCGAGGGTGAGGGTGAAAAGCGCCGAATGACATGAGCGAGAATACGCCCGACATGCAGCATATGCAGCGCTCTTCCAGCCTGTTCGTGTTTCCGCCGTACAGCTGGGCCTGGTTGTTCGTCAGCGCCGCGGTGATTTTCGCGGACTGGCAGACCAAGCAACTGGTCAGCCAGTACCTGGAGCTTTATCGCCCGCAGGAAGTCTTTTCCTGGCTCAACATGACGCTGGCGCACAATTACGGCGCGGCCTTCAGTTTCCTGGCCGGGGCCGGCGGCTGGCAGCGCTGGTTTTTCATCGTGCTCGCCAGTGTCGTCAGCGTGGTGCTGCTGGTGTGGCTGATCCGCCTGCCGCGTCGTGAATGGATAACCGGCCTGGGCCTGGGGTTGATCCTGGGCGGCGCCATCGGTAACGTCATCGACCGGGTTCGTCTCGGCTACGTGGTGGATTTCATCGACGTGCATTTCGGCGGCTGGCACTATCCGGCGTTCAACGTGGCGGACTCCGCCATCACCTGCGGCGTAATCCTGCTGCTGCTGGACATGGTGCTGGTGACGAGACGCAATAAAAAGGCGGCGCAATGAAAATCCTGCTCGCCAATCCACGGGGTTTCTGTGCCGGTGTCGACCGGGCGATCGAAATCGTCGAGCGCGCGCTCGAACTGTTCGGTGCGCCGATCTACGTGCGGCACGAAGTAGTGCATAACCGCTTCGTGGTCGACCGCCTGACCGCGGCCGGGGCCGTGTTCGTGGATGAACTGGACCAGGTGCCTGACGGCGCGACGGTCATTTTCAGCGCGCACGGCGTTTCGCGCGCCGTGCGCAGTGCCGGCAATACCCGTGGTCTCAAGGTATTTGACGCGACCTGCCCGCTGGTAACCAAGGTGCACATGGAGGTGGCCCGCCATTGCAAGGCCGGGCGCGATGTCGTGCTGATCGGGCACGCCGGCCACCCGGAAGTCGAAGGAACGCTGGGCCAGTGGCTGAAGACGGAAGATCACGGAAACAGCATTTTCCTCGTCGAGGATCCCGAGGACGTCAATCGGCTCGAAGTCAATCAGCCGGAAAATATTGCCTTCGTCACGCAGACCACGCTGTCCGTGGACGATACCAGCGCGGTTATCGAGGCGCTGAAAAAGCGTTTCCCGGCCATAGCAGGACCAAAACACGACGATATCTGCTACGCAACGCAGAACCGCCAGGATGCCGTCAGGGAACTGGCCGGTGAGGTCGACCTCGTACTGGTCGTCGGCTCGGTAAACAGTTCCAATTCGAACCGTCTCAGGGAGCTGGCTGAAAAAGTCGGCACCACCGCTTACCTTGTCGACGGCGCGCAGGATGTCCGTGAAGAATGGCTGCGCGGCGTTTCCTCGGTCGGCGTCACTGCCGGTGCGTCTGCGCCCGAAAGCCTGGTCCAGGGCGTTATTGAGCGCCTGAAGCAATCCGGGGGTGAAACCGTCGCGGAACGCTCGGGACGGGCCGAGAACGTCGAGTTCGCGCTGCCCAAGGCGTTGCGCGTTTCAGTCCAGAATAGTTAACAGATCCCCAGTAAACCGGAAAGCAGCCATGATCGATCTTTATACCTGGGCTACGCCCAACGGACGCAAGGTTTCCATCGCGCTCGAAGAACTGGCTTTGCCGTACCGGGTCCACAAGATCGACATCAGCAAGGGCGAGCAAAAACTGCCTGAATTCACCCGCATCAGCCCCGGTCAGAAAATACCGGCGATTGTCGACCAGGAGACCGGCACCAGCCTGATGGAGTCGGGCGCTATCCTGATGTACCTGGCCCAGAAGGCGGGTCGATTGCTGCCCCAGGACCCCGACGGATACTGGCAGACCATCCAGTGGTTGATGTGGCAGAAATCGCAGTTCGGTCCCATGCTCGGCCAGGCGCTGCATTTCCTGCAGATTGCGCGGGGAAAATCACCCTATGCCGAGGACCGGTTCAGCGCCGAGGCTCACCGGCTGTACGGTGTGCTGGAACGCCAGCTCGAAAACCGGCCGTTTGTCGCTGGAGAAGAATTTACCATCGCCGACATCGCGATCTGGCCCTGGGCCGCGCGTCACGAATTCCAGAGCATCGATCTTTACGACTATCCGAACGCGCTGGCCTGGTACCTGGCGATTGCGCGCCGGCCCGCAGTGCAGGCGGGCTGGGCCGTGCCCGTGCCGGAAGAAGTCCCGATGCCGCGCCGCGCCCCGCATTGACCCATTGCCGCTGGTCATGCTGCACCGCGCTACCGTCCGCCCCAGCAGTCATTGACCCAATCCGTTCCTTCGCCCGCGCCCCGCGTGCCGAGATGGTCCAGGGACAGCACTCCGCAGTGGTCGTCTGTACCTTTCTCGGTCGGTATCGCAACGACCCGGTATTCGAGCGCTGAAGTATTGTTTGGCGGAAGAACTTCGAAGCGGTAACCCACCGTACTCCGGGTTAGCGCACACCGCGTCGTGTCGTAGAAGCCTGAGCCGGCGCGCACCCGCTCCTGGCACGCCGCGGTTTCCAGCAAGACGCGCACAGCCTGAGCTCGGTGACCGCGCACGGTGTAACCCCTGTAAGCGGGAATGGCGATAGACAAGAGAATGGCGGAAATGGCCAGCGCCACCATGATGTCGATCAGCGTCAGGCCGCAAGGGATTTGCACGTGCAACTTGCGATACCTGCCGGGTTTCACGGCTACCTGCGCCTTCGCCAGGACAGTGTTCCGCAAGGCAAGCCGGGCTCCAGTCGATCGCAAAACGCGATTAAGTGATCGGCAGGCGGATAGTCATTCGCTACGACCGTTTCTCCCCACGGGCGCGCGACGATGGTTTCGCTGACAGCCGAGCTGCCGGGCAGCCGTCCGTCGCCGCGGCTGAGAATCCGGTAGTAACCGATCCCGTTGATGCCGGTGCCTGCGTCCGGCGTTGCGGGTTGGAAATATATTTCCTCCATGACCCACCAGGCATCCTGTTCCGTTGCGGGCGCCACTCCCTGCTGCTGCCACCATGCTGCGGGTTCGAATTCGGGATGGTCTGGCAGCGTGCCCCCGTGATGTATTCCGGGAGGCAGCAGGCAATGCGCCACGCAGCCCGGTTCACGCTCCAGTCCTTCGCGGGCGAACAGCCAGGCCTGCGCGTGCGATGCGGCCAGGTCCGCTCCCGAGGCGGCTCGGGCGCGATCCTCGAAGTTACCGGCCTGGCGCTGCTGCAGAGCCATGCTGCCGGCGGCCGTCACGGCGATAACGCTGACGGCCATCAGGAGCAGCAGCCCGCTGACCAGGGCCATTCCACGGGAAGTCATCGAGTTCGGCTCCGAACGGAATAACTGAACTCGACGGCATGTCGAAGTCTTCCGTCCCGGTCGCCTCGATATTCGGCGCCCGGCAATTCAAATAATTGCGCTTGCGGCGCAGTGACCGGGGTTTCGCCGGCCAGCACGATACCCGCCCGAACGCCCTTGATCGCAGCTTCGTCGAACCAATCTCCGGCGCGGACCCAGCGGTCGATGTCATCATCGCCATTCACGTCCTCGCCGAACAGCAAATGAAAAGCCTCGACGCCACCCAGAAGCCCCTGACGCCGGACCTGGGTAACGAGCCCCGTGGGCGAGGGGCCGTAACGGCAGGTCCGGGTCAGGAAATTCGACCCGTTCAGGTCGAATGCCGATTCGTGAATGTAAAACCGCGGTCTTCCCGAGCTGTCGAGGTCGGGATTGAAGGAATCGAAGCAGTTGCGATCCGACCAGGTCCGCACAACCAGTCGGTCGTTGGAAAAAACCACATCGTCGCCGCTGTCCGCGCCGATAGCGGTGCGGTCGAATGCCCCGTTCCAGGGTTCCGGTGAAAATCCAGCCCCGGATACCGCGGTGAAGATCGATCCCGCGGCGAATCGCAGCCGGTCCTGCAAATCCGCCTGTTCGTCCTGCAGACGGGCTGTCGAGGCGCCCGCGTTGACGAGTTGCACCATCGCAAGCAGCATCACCGCGGTCAGGAACAGGGCCACCAGCAGTTCCATCAGGGAGAAACCCGCCGCGCATGGTTTGACAGGCCGTGGCATCAGGGCAGGCCCACCACGGTGACGAAGCGGCGCCGGGAAACCGCCGGGTCACTCCCCGTGCCCGGCGCTTGCCAGAACACCTTGACGACCAGTTCACCGCTGCCGCTGCAAGCGGCGGTGCCGATGCTGCCGTCGTCCGGGGTCGAGTCGTTGCAAACGGTTCCGCTGCCGTGCGGCAGCAGCCGTGCCAGGTTTTCCTGCCAGTGCCGCAGGGCCGCGCCTGACATGGCCCCGGGTGTGCAACTCGAGCCATCGAGGCAGGTTTCAGCGCCTGCGGAATCCAGAGAGGGTGCGCTTGCATGCGGGGTTTGCCGCAGTTGTTCGGCCATGGCGTGCGCCTGGGTGATGGCAACCGAGTGCCGCAGGCTCGCCTCCGTTTCGTGCACCGATTTCAGCATCAGCAGAGCATAGGCGCCCAGGCCGCTTGCGAAAATGCCGATGGCGATCACCAACTCCAGCAG
>JASFSI010000031.1:0-10717 GCA_050114495.1 Lysobacterales bacterium
GTCCCAGGCTTCAACGCCAACTTCCTCGGCCAGTTCTTTGACGGCCTGGACGACGGCCTTGGACGCTTCGTGACCGAAGGTCACGGCGCCGAGCATGATGTCTTCAGACAGAAGCTTGGCTTCCGACTCCACCATCAGCACGGCGCTCTCGGTACCGGCAACGACCAGGTCGAGGTCGGATGACTCGAGCTGGGTCGTGGTCGGGTTCAATACATACTGGCCGTCGATGTAACCGACGCGGGCGGCGCCGATCGGGCCATTGAACGGCATGCCGGACAGCGCCAGCGCGGCCGAGGTGCCGATCAGAGCCGGGATATCGCCCTGAATATCAGGGTTGGAGGACATCAGCGTCGCGATCACCTGGACCTCGTTCATGAAGCCCTTGGGAAACAACGGGCGGATCGGACGGTCGATCAGGCGGCAGATCAGGGTCTCGCCTTCTGTCGGACGCCCTTCACGCTTGAAGAAACCACCGGGAATGCGCCCCGCGGCATAGAATTTTTCCTGGTAGTTAACCGTCAGCGGGAAGAAGGGTCGGCCGGGATCGGCCTCTTTTCGGCCAACTACGGTTACCAGAACCTTGGTGTCGCCCATGGATACCATGACGGCACTGGACTGCCGGGCGATCTGCCCGGTTTCGATAGTGACCTCCTGGTCACCGTACTGAAACGTCTTGGTCAGTTTTTGCACGAGTTGCTTTCCTTTCTTGGTCGTTTATAGAAATCGGTATGCGCGAACGCTCCGGCAGATGCTTGATCTGCCAGAGCGAAGGCGTCTCGTGATGCAGGCCTGCCGCTGAAATCAGCGGCGCAGACCGAGGCGCTTGATCAGGTCGCGGTAGCGCTCGATGTCCTTGTTTTTCAGGTAATCGAGCAGGCTGCGGCGCTGGTTTACCAGCCGCAGCAGACCACGCCGGGAGTGATGATCGCCCTTGTGTGCCTTGAAATGGTCGGTGAGATACTGGATACGGCCGGTCAGCAGGGCCACCTGCACTTCAGGCGAGCCGGTGTCATTCTCTGAACGGGCATACTCTTTGACAATTTTCGCTTTAGCTTCTGCATCAAAAGACATGGTTCCTTCTCCATGACTAGAGCAACGGGGCAGCCGTCCGCTCGCTATGCGACGCGTCGGGTCGTTTCAGTGGGCCCCGAAGCCCATAGGTTGAAATCAGCGGCGGAGTATAGCGGGGGGCGGGTCCCAAAACAAGGAAAGAATACAAAAACCTTCCTTGTTTTCACGGGACGGCATCGTCGTCCGCACGCTCATTTTCAAAGATTCATTATACGCCGCGGTTTCAATAACTTTGCGGCAAAATTCTCACCCAGGCCAAGCAGCCGGCCGTGCGGACCGTAAACCCGGACCATGCCGTCAACCGGGGCGTCGCTCTCAACCGGATTGCCGTGCGAAAAACGAACCGCGGCGGTATCTTTCAGTTCCACCACCGGCCAGTCGGCCAGGCCGGCATCCGGCGGCAGCAGCAGCGATTCTGCATCCCCGCCCTGCGCACGGGACTCGAGCGTCTCCATGCTGACCATGGCGCCCGAAAAAGGGCCCGAGGTGGTGCGCCGCAGCGCTTTCAGATGCGCGCAGCTGCCCAGCGCACGCGCGATATCCTCTGCGAGCGTCCGCACGTACGTTCCCTTGGAGCAGTGCACGCGAAAAAACAGGTCGGGCGTCGACCAGTCAATCAGTTCAAGCGCATGGATGGTCACGGTGCGCGGTTTGCGGTCGATTTCCACTCCTTCCCGCGCCAGCTCATACAACGGTTTTCCGTCCTTCTTGAGCGCCGAGTACATCGGCGGGACCTGCTCGATCGCAGCGACAAATTGCTGCAATACCGATTCGACCCGGGCCGTTTCCAGTGTCGGCACGGGCTCGTCGCGGGTCACGGAACCCTCGATATCGGCCGTGTCGGTGGCAATGCCCAGCCGCGCGTGCGCTTCGTAGGTCTTGTCGGCGTCCAGCATGAAGGCGGCCGTTTTACTCGCCTCGCCAAGGCAGATCGGGAGCAGGCCGGTTGCAAAGGGGTCGAGCGTGCCGGTGTGACCCGCCTTGCGCGCCTGGAAGAGCCAGCGGACCCGCTGCACGGCCTGGTTGGACGAGAGGCCGGCAGGCTTGTCGAGCAACAGGACACCGTGGATGTCCCGGCCTTTTCGGCGCCGGCCCATCAGTCTTTCGAGCTTTCGTCCGTGTCCGCTTCGTGCCGGTCCGAGGATACGGCGCTTTCGATCAGTTCGTCCATGTGGCGGCCGGTCTCGACCGAGGCATCATGATGAAAATGCAGTTCAGGCACCGAGCGAATGCGCATCGCCTGTGCCAGCCGGCTGCGCAGAAAACCCGCCTTCTGGTTGAGCGCGCGAATGCTCGACTCTGCTTTTTCGGGTTCAAAGACGGTCACGAACACCCGGGCGTGGGACAGGTCGCGGCTGACCTCGACGTCGGACAGGCCGATGAACCCCACGTCCGGGTCGCGGACCTCGGCCTGGAGTATCTGCGCCAGCTCGCGGCGAAGCGAGCCGGCTACCCGGTCAGAGCGCCTGAAATCACGTGGCATGTGCTTTGTCCTCAGAGGGTTCTGGCAACCTCGACGCGCTCGAAACACTCGATGTTGTCGCCGGGTTTCACGTCGTTGTACATCTTCACGCCGATGCCGCACTCGGTTCCGGACTGGACTTCGTTGACGTCGTCCTTGAAGCGGCGCAGCGACTCGAGTTCTCCCTCGAAGATGACCACGTTATCGCGCAGCACGCGAATCGGGTTGTGGCGTCTCACGACCCCCTCGACCACGATGCAGCCGGCAATGGCGCCGAGCTTGGAGGAGCGGAATACGTCCTTGACCTCGGCCAGGCCGATGATCTGCTCGCGCACCTCGGTGCCCAGCAGTCCGGTAATGGCCGCCTTGACCTCGTCGATCGCGTCGTAGATCACGCTGTAGTAATGCAGGTCCAGTTCGTTTTCCTGGATGACCTTGCGCGCGGTGGCGTCGGCGCGAACGTTGAAGCCGATGATAATGGCGTTCGAAGCCTGCGCCAGCGAAGCGTCGTTCTCGGTGATGGCGCCCACCCCGGAGGCCACCACGTTGACGTTGACTTCGTCGTTGCTGAGCCGGGTCAGCGCATCGCGCAGCGCCTCGACACTGCCCTGCACGTCGGCCCGGATCAACAGGTTCACACTGGTCTGTTCTTCCTTGCCCATGCTGTCGAACAGGTTCTGCAGCTTGGCGGCCTGCTGACGGGCAAGGCGTGTTTCGCGTTCCTTTTCCTGCCGGGTCGCGGAGGCCTCGCGCGCCTTGCGTTCATTGGCGACGGCCAGCATTTCATCGCCGGCCTGGGGAACCCCGGAAAGACCCTGCACGACCGCCGGCATGGACGGGCCGGCCGACTCGATCGGCTCTCCAGTCTCGTCGAACATCGCGCGTACGCGTCCGAACTCCTGCCCCGCCAGGATCATGTCACCGCGCTTGAGCGTGCCCTGCTGGACCAGCAGGGTCGCGATCGGGCCGCGTCCCTTGTCCAGGCTGGACTCGACCACGACGCCGCGCGCCTTCATGTCCGGAACGGCCTTGAGTTCCATCACCTCGGCCTGCAGCAATACGTTTTCCAGCAGGGTATCGATACCCTCGCCCGTCTTGGCCGAGACGTTCACGAAGATATCCTCGCCGCCCCAGTCCTCGGGAATCACTTCTTCCTTGGAAAGTTCGGTGCGCACGCGATCCAGGTCCGCCTCGGGACGGTCGATCTTGTTGATCGCAACGATGATGGGCGTTCCGGCCGCGCGGGCGTGCTGGATGGCCTCCTTGGTCTGGGGCATCACGCCGTCGTCCGCCGCCACGACCAGGATCACGATGTCCGTGGCCTGGGCGCCGCGGGCGCGCATTGCGGTAAAGGCCGCATGGCCCGGGGTATCCAGGAAGGTGACAATGCCGCGCTCGGTTTTCACGTGGTAAGCGCCGATGTGCTGCGTGATACCGCCGGCCTCGCCCTCCGCGATGTGCGAGTGGCGAATGTAGTCGAGCAGAGACGTTTTGCCGTGGTCGACATGACCCATCACGGTGACCACCGGCGGACGGGTCACTTCCTCGCCATCCACGATCTCGTCCTCGGCGATCAGTTCACTTTCGATATCCTTCGCTTCCGCCGCCTTGGCGACGTGACCCATTTCCTCGACGACCAGCATGGCCGTGTCCTGGTCCAGGCTCTGGTTGATGGTCACCATCATGCCCATTTTCATCAGGACCTTGATCACTTCACCGGCCTTTACCGCCATTTCCTTGGCGAGGTCCGCCACTGTAATGGCTTCAGGCACCGCGATTTCGCGGGTCACCGGTTCAGTCGGGCGTGAGAATCCGTGCTCAGAGGGTCGACCACCGGCGGCGCGCGAGCGCACACCGGGCTTGCGGCGGCGCGCTGCGGCTCCGCCTGCGACATGCAATTCCTTGCGGCCGTAACGCGTAGCGGCGCCGCCGGCCTTCTTGGCCTTGCGCGCCTCTTTTTCTTTTTCCCGCTCGCGGCGACGCGCCTGCGCGTCCTCGGCAAGCTTGCGGTTGCGCTCTTCTTCGGCCTTGCGCGCCTCTTCTTCCGCTTTCGCGCGCTCTTCCTCGGCCATGCGCTCCGCCTCTTCGGCGGCTTTGCGGGCTTCCTCTTCCTCGGCCTTGAGCTTCGCTTCTTCCAGCGCCTTGCGTTCTGCTTCTTCCTTTTGACGACGGGCTGCCTGGGCCGCCTCGGTGCGCGCTTTCTCCTCGGCCTCCCGCTGCATGCGGGATTCTTCGAGAATGCGGCGCGCTTCCTCGCGGTCGCTGTCGTCGGTACCAATCTGTTCCTGGACGACTTCGCGCTTGACGTAGGTGCGTTTCTTGCGCACTTCCACGTTGACGGTGCGCGTTGCGGCGCGCGGCCCGGAACCGGAAACCCGCAATTCGCTGACCGATTTGCGTTTCAGCGTGACCTTGCGCGGCGCGGTCGCGTCGCTTTCCCGCTTCCCGTGACTGGCCCGCAAGTGCGCGAGCAGCTTTTTCTTGTCATCGTTGGAAACCGTGTCGTCCGGCCCGCTGGCTTCGATACCGGCGTTCTTCAGCTGAGCGAGCAGCTTGCTCGCGTCGACGCCGAGAACGTCCGCCAGTTGGGTTACGGTTACTTGTGACATACCTTGCTCCTTGAGTGTTCAGTAAAAGACCGGGCGCCGGCTTTTTATTCTTCTGCGAACCAGGGCGCCCTGGCGGCCATGATCAGCGCCGCCGCGTCTTCCTCACTCATTTCCATTATTTCTATCAATTCGTCTGTCGCCAGTTCAGCCAGGTCTTCCTGCGTCTGAACACCGTTCTCGGCCAGGCGGTACGCGAGCCGTTCGGTCATGCCTTCCAGTGCCAGCAGGTCTTCGGCCGGCGCGTTCTGGTCGAGCACTTCCTCCTTGGCGATCAGCTGCGTGAGCAGCGCATCGCGCGCCCGGCGACGGATCTCGGTGACGATCTCCTCGTCGAACTCTTCGATGTCGAGCAACTCGGACTCGGGCACGTAGGCAACCTCTTCGATGTTGCTGAAGCCTTCGTGCACCAGGATGCTGGCGACGTCTTCGCCCACATCGAGACGTTCCATGAAGCGCTCGAGAATGGCCTGTCCTTCTTCCACGCTCTTCTGTTCGGCCTGCTCCACCGTGAGCACGTTCAGTTCCCAGCCGCTCAGCTCACTCGCGAGCCGGACGTTCTGGCCGCCGCGGCCGATGGCCTGGGACAGGTTCGACTCATCCACGGCGATGTCCATGGAGTTGTTTTCCTCATCGACCACGATCGAGGCAACCTCGGCCGGGGCCATGGCGTTGATCACGAACTGCGCCGGGTTTTCATCCCACAGGATGATGTCGATGCGTTCGCCGGCCAGTTCGTTCGAGACGGCCTGGACGCGTGAACCGCGCATGCCGACGCAGGCGCCGATCGGGTCCGTGCGCTTGTCGTTCGACTTCACGGCGATCTTGGCGCGCCGACCCGGATCGCGGGCGCCGCCCTTGATCGACAGCAACCCCTGGCCGATTTCAGGCACTTCGAGTTCAAACAGGGCCACGAGAAATTCCACGATGGTCCGGCTGGCAAACAGTTGCGGGCCGCGCGGCTCGGACTTGACCTCGTAGAGGAACGCCCGCAGACGATCGCCGGGACGCACGGACTCGCCGGGGATCATATTGCGCTGCGATATGAACGCTTCTGCGTTGCCGCCGAGGTCCAGGTAGACGTTGCCGCGTTCGACGCGCTTCACGATGCCGTTGATCAATTCTCCGGCCCGGTCCTGGAACTCTTCCACGACCTGCGCGCGTTCGGCTTCGCGCACCCGCTGCACGATCACCTGCTTGGCGGTCTGCGCAGCGATGCGGCCGAACTCGGCGTTTTCCATCGGTTCCTCGATGTAGTCACCGACCTCGATTTCCGGTTCGATGGCGCGGGCAGCCGCCAGGAAATACTGGGCAGCCTCGTTTTCCATCTCGTCCTCGTCGTCAATGACCTCCCAGCGCCGGAACGTTTCGTACTCTCCCGTTTCGCGGTCGATCGCGACACGGACGTCCGGCTCCTCTTCGCTCAGTTTGCGCGCGGCCGAAGCCAGCGCTGCTTCCAGTGCGCCGAAGATCACGTCTTTTTCAACACCCTTCTCGTTGGACACCGCGTCCACAACCAGCAGGATCTCTTTGCTCATCGGGTCGTTCTCTCTTTCAGAATCAGTTTTTTTCGCCCCGGCCGGCGGCCAGGATCGCGTCGTAGTCCGGCACCAGCCTGGACTTCACAATATTGCTCATTTCCAGCACGACTTCTTCGCCGTCCTGCTCGATTTTCACCTCGCCGTCCCCGGCGAACAGGATTTTGCCCTTGAACTTGCGGCGCCCGTCGACCGGTGCAAACACCGTCACGGCGGCCGTCTCTCCGGCGAACTGCATGAACTGCGCCTCGGTGAACAGCGGCCGGTCCACGCCGGGCGAGGACACCTCCAGGTTGTAGTGCCCGGGTATCGGGTCTTCTACATCCAGCAGCGCGGCTACCTCACGCGAAACGATCTCGCAATCCTCGATCGCTATGCCTTCGGGCCGGTCAATGTAGATCACCAGCACCGGGTTCTTGGGGTTGCTGCTGAACTCGAGGCCGACGAACTCGTAACCGAGATCCTCGATCAGGGGCTGCAACAGCGGTTTCAGCTTTGCCGAACTCACATTTCACTCCGTCGGTGGGGTCAGAGTAAAAATTCATGAACGTTCTTCAAGCCCCTGGAACAGCACCGGGAATATTTACTCTGACCCCGGTTTTTTTCCCGATTCATGGCACAGGCACGAAAAAGGGGCTCGCTGGCCCCTTAAAATTAAGGCCCCTGCCGGGGCCTCAAGATAAACCTTGGTAGCGGGGGCAGGATTCGAACCTGCGACCTTCGGGTTATGAGCCCGACGAGCTGCCAGACTGCTCCACCCCGCATCAGCAAGAGAGCAATTCTAAGGTATTCCGTATACCGGGTTCAAGCCCCAATAAAAACCGGGGCCGGAAAAACCGTGTCGGGCCCCTGTTACTGACCCCGCAGGATGCTGCATCAGCCTCCGAACGACGACATGCAAATCTGGATCAGCGAGCCGGAAAACACGCCGAGGCCAAGCATCATCACGCCATTCAGGGAAAGCACGGCCCGAAAGTCCACCGGCGCGTCGATCGGCGCATCCGTTACCGGTTTGTCGAAATACATCAGTTTGACGACGCGAATGTAATAGAACGCGCCGACAACCGAGAAAACGACCGCCACGATGGCCAGCCAGACCAGCCCGGCGTTGATCACCGCCTGGATCACCAGCCACTTGGCGAAGAAACCGACGAAAACCGGAACACCGGCCATCGAAAACATCACCATCGCCATGATCGCCGCGTACCATGGATCACGCTGGTTGAGTCCCTTGAAGTCATCGAGCTGTTCCGCTTCGACACCACGCGCCGACAGCAGGATCACCATGCCGAACGCCGCCGCCGACATCAGGGCATAGACGATCACGTAGAACATACCCGACCCGTAACCCTCGGGTGTACCGGACAGCAGCCCCATGAAGACGAACCCCATGTGCCCGATGGTCGAGTAAGCCAGCATGCGCTTGATGTTGGTCTGGGCGATCGCCGCGAGGTTGCCGACCACGATGGAGAGCACCGCGAGTACGCTCAGCATCTGCATCCAGTCACCGTGCATTTCACCCAGCCCGGTCTGCAAAAGGCGGTAGGCCATCGCGAACGCGGCCAGTTTCGGCACCGAGGAAATGAACAGGGTGATCGGAACCGGGGCGCCGTGATAAACATCCGGAACCCACATGTGGAACGGAACGGCGCCGAACTTGAAGGCCAGCCCGACGACCAGGAACACCAGGCCGAATATCAGCATGATGTCATCCGAGCCCATGGTCCGGATGGCATCGGCGATGACGGCCAGGTCCAGCGAACCGGTCGCGCCGTAGATCATCGACATGCCGTACAGCAGCATGCCCGAGGCCATCGAACCCAGAACGAAGTACTTCATCGCCGCCTCGGACCCGCGCCGCGAATCACGGTCATAGGCCACCAGGGTGTAGGACGACAGCGCCAGCAGTTCCAGCCCGAGGTAGATCATGATCAGGTCGTTGGCGGAAATCAGCAGCATCATGCCGAGCAGCGCTTCCAGCGAAAGCGTGTAAAAGTCCGACCGGAACATGCGGAACTGCCGCAGGCAGAACTTGGCGTAAACGAATACGATCGCCAGCACGAAATAGCTGAACAGCTTGAGCATGTCGCCCATCTGGTCGCGAACGAAGGAATCGCCGAACGCAAAGGCGACACCGTCCGTACCGTAGTCGGACCGCAGCGTGATGATCGCCGCGAAAACCAGTGTGACCATGCCGAGAAGGTGAACGATGCCGCGCCGCTCCTCCTTGACAAACAGGTCCACCAGCAGGATGACGCAGGTCATCGTGAGAATCCAAAGCTCGGGAGCGATGAGTAGAAAATCCATGCGAGTCATATCATTAACCCCCAGCCAGGACGAATTTCGGTTGCTGGATGTGCTGCAACAGGTTGTCGACCGAGGCGTGCATCAGGTCGACCAGCGGCTGCGGCCAGACACCGACCAGCAGCACGGCGACCGCGACAACACCCAGGACCAGGGCCTCGCGCGCGTTGATGTCTTTCAACTGCTGTACCTCGTTGTTGGCCACTTTGCCGAAGATCACGCGCTTGACCAGCCACAGGCTGTACGCCGCACCCAGGATCAACGTGGCCGCCGCGGCAAAGGCATACCAGAAATTGGCCTGGAACGCCGCCAGGATGACCATGAATTCACCGACAAAACCGCTGGTGCCGGGCAGACCCGCGTTGGCCATGAAAAACAGCACGGCCAGGGCCGCGAACCACGGCATGGTGTGGGCCACGCCGCCGTAATCCTTGATCATGCGGCTGTGAACGCGGTCGTAAAGCACGCCGACACAGAGGAACAGCGCGCCGGAGACGAAACCGTGGGAAATCATCTGCACCATGGCGCCCTCGACGCCCAGCGCCGCGCCGCGGCCGCT
Source organism: Lysobacterales bacterium (assembly GCA_050114495.1). Classification (GTDB taxonomy): domain Bacteria; phylum Pseudomonadota; class Gammaproteobacteria; order Xanthomonadales; family SZUA-36; genus JABDPF01. Next base: position 9,541 of record JASFSI010000031.1, read on the forward strand.
TTCCGTATTCTGAAAAACGCCGAAGGCGATAAACATGCCGAGCGTGACGAAACCCATGTGCGAAACCGATGAGTAGGCAATCAGCTTCTTCATGTCTTCCTGGACCAGTGCCACGAAACCGATGTAGACGATCGCGATCAGCGACAGCGTGATCATCAGCCAGTCCAGGGCCATGGAGGCATCGGGCGTGATCGGCAGGCTGAAACGGATGAAGCCGTAGCCGCCGATCTTCAGCATGATCGCCGCCAGGACCACCGAGCCGCCGGTGGGCGCCTCGACGTGGGCGTCCGGCAACCAGGTGTGCACCGGCCACATCGGGATCTTGACCGAGAAAGCGGCGAGGAAACCGAGGAACAGCCACTTCTGAACATTCAGCGCCAGCGGATACTGGTGCCATTCCAGGATGGACCAGGTGCCGGTCTGGATGTAGAGGTAGATGAGACCGACCAGCATGAAAACCGAACCGAGGAAGGTGTAGAGGAAGAACTTGATCGTCGCGTAAACCTTGTTCGGACCGCCCCACATTCCGATCACCAGGAACATCGGGATCAGCATGGCCTCGAAAAACACGTAGAACAGCAGCGCGTCCAGCGCACAGAACACGCCGATCATCAGGCCTTCCATCAGCAGGAATGCCGCCATGTACTGGTGCACGCGTTCGGTAATGACTTCCCAGCCGGCAATCACCACCAGCACGCCGAAGAACGTCGTCAACAGGATCAGCGGAACCGAAAAACCGTCGACACCCAGCGAATAATTGATCTGGAAGGTCTCGATCCACGGCTTGAACTCGGTGAACTGCATGGCGGCGGTCGCCGTGTCGAATCCGGTAAACAGGGGAATGCTCAGCAGGAACGTGAGCCCCGAGATCAGCAGTGCCAGCACTTTTGCCAGGGCGGCGCGTTGCTCGCCGGCAGCGAGAACGGCCACCGCGCCGAAAATCGGCAGCCAGATCAGGATACTCAAAATGGGCCAGGTTGATGTCATTTTTTCTTTCCGCCCCTCTACTTAAGCGTGACCCAGATGGCCAGGATGCCGGCCAGGCCGATAATCATCGCGAACGCGTAATGGAACAGGTAACCGCTCTGCCACAAACGAATACGGGCAGACAGGTTGTTGACCAGCCGCGCCGAACCATTCACCAGCCAGCCGTCGATAACGCCCGCGTCGGCCTTTT
>JASFSI010000032.1:0-10525 GCA_050114495.1 Lysobacterales bacterium
TACCTTGCGGATGGCGTGTCGGAAGAAATCCTGAATCTCCTGGCCCAGGTCGATGGGCTGAACGTGGCGGCCCGCACGTCATCCTTCGCGTTTCGGGACAGCAACACGGATATTCGTGAAATCGGTCGGCTGCTGAATGTGAGCACCGTGCTCGAGGGCAGCGTTCGAACATCCGGCGACCGCATTCGCCTGACCGCGCAGCTGATCAACGTCGAAGACGGTTTTCATATCTGGTCCAAGTACTACGACAGCGAGATGACCGATATCTTCACCATCCAGGACGAGGTGGCGAGCAACATTGCCTCGGCCCTGGTGGACTCGTTCGAGGGCCTGTCGGTCAGTTCGGAATCGCAGACCGACAGCCTGGCAGCTTCCCAGGCTTACCGCACGGGCAGGCTGCACTGGTGGCGCAGAACCCCGGAAGAACTGCAGAAGGCGGTTGAGTTTTTCGCGCGGGCGCTGGAGCACGACGCCCGGTTCGCGCCGGCCTATGCGGCCCTGGCGGACAGCTACCTGCTGCTGGCGCTTTACGGCAATATCACCAGTATCAAGGCCGCGGAAAAAGCGCAGCCGATGATCGAAAAGGCGCTTGCCATCGATCCCGAATCAGCCGAGGCTTTCGCGGCGCTGGGGTTGGCGCGCTGGCAGATCGGCCAGATGGACGCCGCGGAGTCGGCGCTGCGGCACGCGGTCGATCTCAACGCGGACTACATTCCCGCCCAACTCTGGCTGGCCGGGGTGCTCGGCGAGATGGGGCGTTATCCCGAAGAGAGCCTGGTGCTGGAGCGGGCGATGGTGCGCGATCCGCTGAACGAATTGCTGCGTGTGAATTACACCAACAATCTATCGGTTCGCGGTCATTGGGAACAGGCCCGGGACGTCATGGCCGAAATGCTGGCCATGCGGCCGGACTCGACCATCCTGCTGCGCTTCATGGCCAAACAGGAGTTGAGCAACGGCAACCTGGTCGAGGGCTGGCGGCTGGCCGACCGGGCCTATCGCCTGGAGCCTGAAAACCCGGAGGATATCGCCGTGCTGGCGCATACCTGGATAAAGCTGGGCCAGCCCGAGGAAGCGGAGCGCCTGTTGCTGGAAGGCCTGGAGGCGGCGCCGAACAATTCCACCCTGCGCGGCGCCTACGGGGAAACGTTGCTGGTTTCCCGGCGATTTGAAGAGGCCAGGCGCCTGCTGCGCGAAATGCGCGCCGATTACGGCGAGCAGGCGCCACCCGCCCTGCAGGCGCGTTTCGACTTCCAGATGGGCGTGTTGGCGTTGCTCAGCGGTGAATATGATACGGCCCTGGAGTACCTGCTGGCATCGATCAACGATGAAGAAAACCCGGCCTGGAGCGGTGCGGAAATCGAGAAACTGACGCTCGCGTCATTGACGCTGGGATACACGGGGGAAGCCGAGCAGGCCCAGGAACTCCTGGAACGGGCAGACCGCCTGACCAGCCGGGCCCGCCTGAACGGCGTGGACAACTGGTCGATCTACTACAGCGAGGCGATTCTGCTGGCCCTGCGCGGCGATACGGACCGGGCCATCGGCAAATTGCAGCAGGCTTATGAGCGCGGCTTCAGGGATGAGTGGGTGCTGGAGATCGACCGCCGGCTGGACCCGCTGCGCGACCGGCCCGAGTTCCTGGTGTTCAAGGACCAGGTCAGCGAAGACCTCACCCGCGCCGTTTCTGAGATCCGCTCCGCCTCGCTGGCTGCGCTTTGAGTATTTACAGACAGCCATCTCAAGGTCCCGATACCTCTATGCCGGGAACGCTCAGGCATGTCCTTATGTCGCTTCGTGAAAAACATCCTGTTTTTCAGACGCCGGCATAGAGGTATCAGGTCCTTTTTATCACCTACAGCAAGGACCGCAGCAACAGCCGTTACCTGGGCCGGATTTTTAAACAGCAGCAAACCGCCCCGCATCGCCGATCCAGCGCCGGATCAGCCGGTTTGCCAGCTCGGGGCTCTCTTTCAGCAGCCGGTCCGCCACCTCCGGTATCCGTTCCAGCAAACCCTCGTCCCGCGCCAGGTCCGCCACCCGGAACTGCAGCATGCCGGTCTGCCGCGTTCCCAGTACTTCGCCCGGCCCGCGCAGTTCGAGGTCTTTTTCAGCAATGCGGAATCCGTCGTTCGATTCGCGCAGTATGCGCAGGCGCTCCCGGGCCGTGGTCCCCAGCGGCTGACTGTAGAGCAGCACGCAGGACGACTGTTCGCTGCCGCGGCCGACGCGCCCGCGTAACTGGTGCAATTGGGCCAGGCCCAGGCGCTCGGCGTTCTCGATGATCATCAGCGATGCGTTGGGTACGTCGACGCCGACTTCGATCACGGTCGTAGCGACCAGCAGCTGCAGCTGCCCGCCCTTGAACCGGTCCATTACGGCCTGTTTCTCGGCCGGCTTCATACGCCCGTGCACCAGCCCGACCTGAAGTCCGCGCAGGCGTTCCCGCAGTTCACGCGCCACGTCCTCGGCAGCCTGGGCCTGCACCGAGTCCGACTCCTCGATCAGCGTGCAGACCCAGTAGGCCTGCCGGCCCCCGGCGCAGGCTGCTTCGATACGATCGATGACTTCGTCCCGCCGGTCACCGGATATGGCGACGGTCGTTACCGGTTTTCGGCCGGGCGGCAGTTCGTCGATTACCGAGGTTTCCAGGCCGGCATAGGCGGTCATCGCCAGGGTGCGCGGAATGGGCGTGGCCGTCATGATCAGCTGGTGTACATGCACGGTTTCGTCGCCGGCCTTGTCCATCAGCGCCAGGCGCTGATGCACGCCGAAGCGGTGCTGCTCGTCGACGATGGCCAGGCCCAGTCGCTCGAAGTCAACGCCTTCCTGCATGAGCGCGTGGGTGCCGATGGCCAGCGGCGCGCCCGAGGCAATGGCGTGAAGTGCTTCACGGCGCTTTTGGCCGGTGACCTTGCTGCTGAGCCACACCGGTTCGATGCCGAGCGGTTCCAGCCAGCTGCTGAAGCTTTTTAAATGCTGTTCGGCAAGCAATTCGGTCGGCGCCATCAGTGCGGCCTGCGTGCCGTTTCCGATCGCGCGCAGCGCCGCCAGCGCGGCGACCACGGTTTTACCCGAGCCGACATCACCCTGCAGGAGGCGCTGCATCGGGTAGGAGCGTGCCAGGTCATGGTGTATCTCCCCGGTGACCCGCTGCTGCGCGGCGGTCAAAGTGAACGGCAAACGTTGCAGGAACGCTTCTTCGAGGCCGGAGTTCTCGCTCATCGCGTGGGCCCTGAAGCGCCGCTGGCGCCGGTGGAGCTGCTGCATGCTGAGGTTGTGCGCCAGCAGCTCTTCCATCGCCAGGCGCTGCTGCGCCGGGTGCCGGCGTTCGACCAGTGCTTCCACGTCGGCGCCGGAGGGTGGGCGGTGAATATACCTGAGCGAGTCAGCAAGGGACGGCAGCCGCATGTCGCCGGAGAGACCCGGCGGAAGCAGTTCATCCAGCTGGAGTTGTCCGTTTTCCAGGCGGTCGAGCGCCTGGCCGGTCAGCTTCAGCCAGTTTGCCTGGCCCAGTTTTTCAGTGGATGGGTATACCGGGGTGAGTCGGTCACTGAGCGCCTCGTCTTCTCTTGTCAGGATACGCCGGTAGCTCGGGTGGATCATTTCCAGGCCTTTGAATCCGCCGCGAACCTCGCCGAAGCAGCGCAGCCGCGTACCCCGCGAAAGCTGGTGTTTCTGGGCGGCGCGGAAATGAAAAAAACGCAACGTCAGCAGCCCGGTGCCGTCGGAGATGACGACCACGAGCATCGCACGGCGGCCGCGCACGATCGCGGAGTGCTCGACTTCACCCTCTACCTGGACCGTCGCGCCCGGGTACAGCGATCCAATGGGGTGAACCCGCGTGCGGTCCTCGTAACGCAGGGGCAGGTGGAACAGCAGGTCCTGCGCGGTATGGATGCCCAATCGCGCGAGGGTTTCTTCCAGTTTCGGGCCTACGCCCTGTAATGAGCGAAGCTCAGAGTCCAAGAACCGCTTCCGCCTCCACCTCCGCGCCCAGCGGCAGAGCAACCACGCCGACTGCGGCCCGCGCGGGGTAGGGTTCGCTGAAATACTGTTTCATGACTTCGTTGACCGCCGCGAAGTTTCCCATGTCGGTCAGGAACAGGTTCAGCTTGACGATGCCGTCGAGGTTCGATCCGGCCGCCTTGCAGACGGCCTGAAGGTTCTGGAATACGCGGTGCGCCTGGTTTTCGATGCCGCCTTCGACCAGTTTCATGGTCTCGGGGTCCAGCGGGATCTGCCCTGACAGGAAAACGATGTCGCCCTGTCGAACGGCCTGCGAATAGGGGCCTACCGCGGCAGGCGCGTGGTTGGTGCTGATGGTTTTTTTGCTCATTTTGCTTCCTGTGATTCGTCAAATCACGCGGTGCACGCGCAGCACGTCGGTATTTCGTCTCAGGCGCCGCAGCACGTTCGCCATGTGATCGCGATCTTTGACGCTGATCGTGAAGATCAGGGTGGATACTTCCGGGTTCGACTCGGGCTGGGCAACGGTTTCAATGTTGCTCCTGGCCCGTCCGATACTGGTTGAAATACTGGCCAGCACGCCGGGGGCATTGCGCGCTTCGACACGCAGGGTAACCGGGAACGGGCCATCGGTGATCGGCGCCCAGTTCACGCGCACGCAGCGGTCGGGGTGTTTGCGGAATTCGCGCACGTTGGCGCAGGTCACGCGGTGCACCACGAGCCCGTGCTCGGCTGAAACATAGGCCATGATGTTGTCGCCCGGGACCGGTGAGCAGCAGGCGCCGAAACTGAGCGCGCTGCCCTCTGTGCCCGAAATGGTCAGCGCTTCGTCATCGCCGCGACCACCCGGGATCAGTCCGGCCAGGGGCGCCAGTTTTGCCGCAACGATCTTGGCCAGCGTGCGCCCGAGCGCCAGGTCACGGTACAGGTCGTCCTGGTCCTCGTAGTTGTTCTTTTTGAGGTAACGCTTCCAGCGTCGCTCGGGAATTTTTTCGATCGAACTGCCGCGCGCCTGCAGCGCTTTGTCCAGCAGCCGAAAGCCGAGCGCGATCGTGTCTTCCTGGCCCAGGCTCTTGAGATAGTGGCGAATGGCGGAGCGCGCGCGGGCGGTCGCGGTGAATTCGAGCCACTCGGTCCGGGGCTGCGCCTCGGGGTCGGTGATGATCTCTACGGTCTGGCCGTTTTCGAGGCGTGAAGACAGCGGCGCTTCGAGGCCGTCGACCAGCACCGATGCGGTGTGATTGCCGATATCCGTGTGGATCGAATAGGCGAAATCCAGCGCGGTCGAGTTCTTTTTCAGGTCGATGATCTTGCCTTTGGGCGTGAAAACAAAAATCTCGTCCGGGAACAGGTCCGCCTTGGCGTGGTCCAGGAATTCGAGCGAATCGCCCGTGTGCCGCTGAACGTCCATCAGCCGCATCAGCCATTCCCGCGCGCGAACCTCCGCACTGCCTTCCGGACCGCCCTCGTCCGCATCGCTTTCTTTACGGTGCCAGTGGGCTGCCGCTCCGAGCTGTGCCATGAGGTCCATTTCCTCGGTCCGGATCTGGATCTGTATGGGCATTTCGTAAGGACTGTTCAGCATGGTGTGCAGCGACTGGTAGCCATTGGCCTTGGGCAGCGCAATGTAATCCTTGAAGCTTCCCGGTCTTGGCTGGAACAGGCTGTGCGCCACGCCCAGCGCCATGTAGCAGTGCGCCTCGTTGCCGGTGATGATGCGAAAGGCGTAGAAATTGGTCAGCTCGTCGAAGGACTGCTCCCGGCGGCGCATTCGCTTGTAGATGCTGTAGGGCTGAATCTGCCGCCCGCTGATACGGCAGTCGATGCCGGTCTCCGCCATCTTGGCGCGCAGCGTCGCGAGGATCGTCTCTACGACCTCTTTGCGATTGCCGGCATTGGTCTCCAGGTGTTCCGCGATGGTTTCATAGCGCCAGGGAAAGAGGTAGCGAAAACCGAGATCTTCGAGTTCGTGCTGCAGGCTGTTCATGCCCAGCCGGTCGGCGATCGGTGCGTAGATGTCCAGCGTTTCACGCGCGATTCGGCGCCGGGAGTCGGTCGCCATGCTGCCGAGCGTGCGCATGTTGTGCAGCCGGTCCGCCAGTTTGATAAACACCACGCGAAGGTCCTGGGTCATCGCCAGCATGAGCTTGCGGAAACTCTCGGCATCCGCCTCGACGCGTGTGCGGAATTTCATTTTGTCCAGCTTGGTCACGCCCTCGACCAGGTCGGCGACGACACGGCCGAAGTCGCGCTCGATATCGGCCCAGCTCAGCGGGGTGTCTTCGATGGTGTCATGAAGCAGGGCGGCCACGATGCTCTCGTGGTCCATGCGCAGCACGGCCAGGATGCGCGCCACGGCGACCGGGTGAAAGATGTACGCGTCGCCGGTCTTTCGGAACTGTCCCCGGTGTGCGTCTTCGGCAGCTTCAAACGCCCTGAGGACCAGGGCGATCTTGTCGGGTTCGAGGTAGGACTCGAGCAGGCCCTTCAATTCCAGTACGGCTTCCGGGTATCCGCGCTTTTCCTGCATCGTGGAGTCTCCGGAATCAGCCTGTCGGTCAGCCTCGGTAATCAGGGTGCGAAGTCGTCGTCCTCGATCGGCTCTTCGAATACTTCAGCCGCCTCGAGTTCGGCCTGCATTACGTCGACCTGCTCCGGCGTTACCAGACCGTTTGCAATTTCGCGGAGCGCGATCACGGTCGGTTTGTCATTTTCCTCTTCCACCAGCGGGTCTGCGCCGTTGGCGATCTGCCGCGCCCGCTTGGTGGCCGTGAGGACCATTTCAAAGCGGTTGTCGATGTTGTTGAGACAGTCTTCTACGGTAATTCGTGCCATATCGTTTTATTCCGGAATATGAAAAACAATCACTTAGCGGGAAGTTAATTTCCCGGGATGAACGCACCATTCTACTCGCTTTCCAAAAAGTCCGCCAGAATTTCACGTACACGATCATGCTGGCCGGAACGATGGAGTTTGCCCCGGCGAATAATGCTGAAAAGGTCTTCCAGCGCCTCGGAAAAAATGTCGTTGATCACGAGAAAATCGAACTCGCGCCAATGGGATATCTCCGAGCGCGCTGCGCGCATGCGGCGTTCGATGACTTCCGGTTCGTCCTGACGCCGGCCCGTCAGGCGATCGCGCAGGACTTGCATCGAGGGCGGAAGGATGAAAATTCCGCAGCAGGACGGAAAGGCGGCGCGAACCTGCCGTGCACCCTGCCAATCGATATCCAGCATCACGTCGAACCCGTCCCGCATCTGTTTTTCGACGCCTTCACGGCTCGTTCCGTAGCGGTTGCCGAACACCTCGGCGTGTTCCAGAAACGCATCGCTCGCAACGAGTCGCTCGAAAGCAGGGCGATCGACGAAATGGTAGTGCTCACCATCCGTCTCGCCGGGCCGCGGCGGTCGCGTGGTGTGGGATACCGACAAGCGCACGCGCTCATCGCGTTCCAGCAGTGCGCGTATCAGGCTGGATTTTCCGCCGCCGGAAGGCGAGGCCACCACGTACAGGCCGGGTTCACTCAATGTTCTGGACCTGCTCTCTCATCTGTTCGATCGCCACTTTCAATTCGACGGCCACCTGGGTGGTGCGCTGATCCACGGACTTGGAACTCAGGGTGTTCGACTCGCGGTTGAACTCCTGCATCAGGAAATCCAGGCGCCGCCCAACGGGCTCGTCACGTTCCAGGGCCAGCCGGGCCTCCGTGACATGAGCGGCCAGCCGGTCGAGTTCTTCGTCGACGTCTATCTTCTGCGCCAGGAAAGCCACCTCCTGCTCCAGGCGCCCGGGTTCCAGTGGCTGTTTCAATTCACCGATTCGTGTCAAAAGCTTTTCACGAAGCGCTTCGCGTATTTCCGGAAGCCAGCCTCGAACCGAAGCGACATGGTTTTCAATCGCGCTCAGCCGGTCCCGAATGGCCTGCGCCATGGCTTCGCCTTCGCGTTCGCGCGACGACTGCAAGCCGGCGGCCGCCTCGGCCAGCAGTTCCAGTGCGGCTGCTTTCATCGGCTGGGCGTCCGGCGCCTGTTCTTCAATGACGCCGGGCCAGCGCATCAGTGCCTGCGGATCGGGCGAGGACGTCAGCGATGCGGCACGGGCGGTTTCTTTGTGCAGTTCGAGCAGGCGGTCCAGCAGGCTGGTGTTCAGAACCAGCCGCGAACCCGCGGCTTCGGCAGACGGCGTAAAGCGCAGATTCGCGTCGACCTTTCCCCGGCTCAGGTATTCTCCCAGCGTTCGACGGATTTCCGGCTCCAGACTGCGAAATTCTTCAGGCACCCTGAACCCGATCTCGAGATAGCGGTGATTGACCGAGCGGACTTCCCAGGTGAGACGGCCGAATTGGTAGCTTCGCTCGACGCTGGCGAATCCCGTCATGCTTCGAATCATTTCTCGAGTTCCTCGTGGCGTGGTTCAAAACCGGGTTTGTTGCCGGCCCGGCGGATAGGCACAATGGTAGCGTGAAAACAGGATGCCGATCTATGAGACCAAGTGGCCGCGCAGCGGACGAGCTGCGAAACACCGTCATCACGCGCAATTACACGCGCCATGCAGAAGGCTCCGTGCTGATCTGTTGTGGTGACACGAAGGTGCTTTGCACCGCTTCGGTAGAAGAGCGGGTACCGCCTTTTCTCAGGGGTCGGGGCGAGGGCTGGGTGACGGCGGAGTACGGCATGTTGCCCCGTTCCACCGGTTCGCGAATGGCGCGTGAGGCGGCTCGCGGCAAACAGGGAGGGCGCACGCTGGAAATCCAGCGCCTGATAGGGCGTTCCCTGCGGGCCGTCGTCGACCGGGCGTCCCTGGGCGAACGCACGATCACGCTCGATTGCGACGTGATCCAGGCTGACGGCGGCACGCGCACCGCTTCCATCACCGGGGCATACGTGGCCCTCGTGGACGCCTGTCGCTGGCTTCTGGCCAAGGGCATGATCAGGAAAGACCCGGTCCACGGGCAGATTGCTGCTGTCTCGGTGGGCATCGTGGGCGATACCCCTGTGCTCGACCTGGATTACGCGGAAGACTCGAGCGCCGAGACCGACATGAACGTCGTCATGAACGATGGCGGGGCTTTCATCGAAGTCCAGGGCACGGCGGAGGGCCATGCGTTTCGCCGCGATGAACTGGACGCCATGATCGGGCTGGCGGAAAAAGGAATCCGGGGCTTGATGGAATTGCAGGAGCGCGCCCTGAATGAGTGAGCACAGCGCCGGGGGACGGGTGCTGGTCCTGGCCAGCGGAAACAAGGGCAAGCTGCGTGAAATTTCTGAATTATTGAGACCGCTCGACTGGCAAGTGCGTCCGCAAAACGAATGGAACGTGCCGGAAGCTGTCGAGGACGGACAGAGTTTCCTGGAAAATGCGCTGATCAAGGCCCGTCATGCGGCGCGCCTGACGGCTCGGCCGGCGCTGGCGGATGATTCCGGACTGGTGGTCGACGCCTTGAACGGAGCTCCGGGAATCTACTCGGCACGTTATGCCGGCGGGGCGGGGGACGAGGCCAATTACCGCAAGCTGCTCGAGGTGCTCGAGGGCACGGGTGACGAATCGCGCGCTGCACACTTCTATTGCGCGATGGCGCTGTTGAAAAACGCCGAGGACCCTGCGCCCATCGTCGCTGTGGGACGATGGGACGGGTATATCGCCCGTGAACCCTCGGGTGGCGGCGGTTTCGGTTACGACCCGGTTTTTTTCGTGCCCGAAAAGGGTTGTACCGCGGCGGAGTTGCCGGCAGAGGTCAAAAATGCGATGAGTCACCGTGGACGCGCACTGCGTGAACTGCTGCGCCTGATGCGCGATGAATACGACGCCTGATTCAGTCGGCCTGTCCCTGCCGCCCCTGTCACTCTATGTGCACCTGCCCTGGTGTGTGCGGAAATGCCCCTATTGCGATTTCAATTCTCACGAGCTGAAACAGGATCTGCCTGCAGAGCGTTACGTAGTAGCCCTGCTGCGGGACCTGGAACAGGAATTGCCGCTGGTCTGGGGCCGCACCGTGCAGACGGTATTTATCGGCGGCGGCACGCCCAGCCTTTTTCCGGCGGAGCAAATCGAGCGGATGCTGAGCGGGTTTCGTGCATTGATTGCGATTGCGCCCGGCGCCGAGATCACGTTGGAAGCCAATCCCGGCACGATCGAGCACGACAGTTTTTCGGCTTACGGTGATGCCGGCGTGAACCGGGTGTCACTGGGTGTTCAAACCTTTGACGATGGCTGCCTGAAGGCGATCGGCAGGATCCACGATCGGCGGCAGGTACTGGGCGCCATCGATTCACTGCGCGAATCGAAGATCCGGAACTTCAATATCGACCTCATGTTCGGCCTGCCCGGGCAGACGGGCAAAAATGCGCTAGACGATGTTCGCCGGGCGCTCGAGGCGGGGCCATCGCACCTTTCGCATTACCAGTTGACGCTGGAACCCAATACGGCGTTTCATGCGCGTCCGCCCGTTCTACCCGATCCGGACCGGGCGTGGAAGATGCAGGAGAGGTGTGCGGAGGAACTGTCGAAAGCCGGCTTTGACAATTACGAGGTATCGGCCTGGGCCCTGGCGGGCAGC
>JASFSI010000033.1:0-10382 GCA_050114495.1 Lysobacterales bacterium
CGTCGGAGGAGAGCGATATCGGGAAAATGGTCGATACGCAAGCCGAGAGCTGTCATCGCTGCCACGCCGCCGGACAGCCGCTCGAACATCTCGACATGGTCGAGCGAACGAGAATCTTCCGGCCCACCCCCGATTCGCCCAGGCTGCTGGGCATTATCAACCCGATCTACAACTCCGAAAGCTGCTGGAACGCAGCCTGCCACGCTCACCCCGAATCCCAGAGCGTGCTGGGCGTACTGGACGTGACCATTCCGCTGGCCGATGTCGATGCCAACATTCGCCAAAGCGAACTGACCATCATCCTGTTCGCGCTCAGCGCCATGGTGTTACTCGGCCTGGCGGTCAGTTTCATGGTGCGTGTCTGGATCGACCGGCCCGTTCAGGAACTGCTCAAGGGTACGCGGAACGTCGCCAGCGGCAACCTTTCCTATCGGGTCGAAATCGATCGTCCGGACGAACTCGGCATGCTGGCCAGTTCGTTCAACAACATGACCGATAAGCTGGCGCAGGCGCGCATGCAGCTGTTCCAGTCGGACAAGCTGGCCTCCCTGGGGCGACTGGCCGCGGGCGTGGCGCATGAAATAAACAACCCGCTGACCGCCGTTCTGACCTACAGCAGTTTCCTGAAAAAGCGTTCCAGCGGACAGCCGGAAATCCAGGACGATCTCGAAGTCATCGTGTCCGAGACGATTCGCTGCCGCGAAATCGTGAAAAGCCTGCTCGACTTCGCACGCCAGACGGTTCCGAAGAAGCGCCAGGCGGATATCAACGGGATTTTGAATCGCGCCGTTAACGTCGTCGAAAATCAACTGGCAATCGGCCGCGTCGAGCTCATTACGGACCTCGAAGACGACCTGCCGGCGATCACGGTGGACGCCAACCAGATCCAGCAGGTATTCATCAACCTGCTCGTCAATGCCTCCGACGCCATCGGCGAGAACAGCGGCACGATCCGGCTCAGCAGCCGGGCAATCAATCTCGGGCCGGCCGGCGTGCTCCAGATCAAGCGGGCCCAGTGCAGCAAACGGCACGACCTCATCGACCGCAAGGAACGTATTGATGGCAATCCGGCCATTCGCATGGACTATCGAAAGGGCAGCGAAGAAGGCCGCATTTATCTCGACCCGATATACGGTTCCGACCACCATCGCCTGGGCGACATGCCGGCATTCGGCGATGGCGTCGAGCTGCGCTGCCCGGAATGTTCAATTTCCCTTATCTCCGATGAGGAACGCTGCCCCCAATGCGGCGGCCCGGCCTACTCTTTCGAAGTGCCCTTGAAGGGCCTGGTCAACGGTTGCCTGCGGGACGGCTGCGGCTGGCAGCACTGGGAGGAAGTCGATTCCAGCTGGGATGACAAATTCGTCGAAGTCCGTGTCGAGGATGACGGCTGCGGCATTCCCCAGAGCCAGCTCGCCAGCCTGTTCGAACCCTTTGCAACAACCAAGGGACAGAAAGGCACGGGTCTCGGCCTGGCCGTTTCCTGGGGTATCGTCGACAACCACAACGGCACGATCACGGTAGAAAGCGAAGTCGACAAGGGCACCGTGTTTATCGTCCGTTTGCCGGTGATGTCATGAGAGAACAGCGCGACATTCTCGTCGTCGAGGACGAGCCCAGCGTTCAGCGGGCTGTCGTCATGATCTGCAGGGAAGAAGGACTCGCAGTGGACGCAGTCGACGAGGCCGCCAAGGCGCTGGAACTGCTGCATCAGAGAGAATACCGCCTTGTCCTTTGCGACGTCATGCTGCCGGGCATGGATGGTTTCGGTTTGCTCGAAGAGCTTTCGCATGGCAACCGCACCATACCGGTGGTGATGATGACCGGTTATTCCACGATGGAAAATGCCGTCAGGAGCCTTTCACTGGGCGCCCTGGACTACATCCCGAAACCGTTTACTGCCGATGAGTTGCTCACGGTCATTCAGCGCAGCATCCGCTCGGGCATACTATTGGGTGAAGCCGAGGCGGCCAGGCTAGAAGGACAGCGTTCATTCGAGTTCGTTGCCTGCCCGTCAGACTACCGCTGCCTGGGTTATGTGAGCTGGGTATTGATGGAGGATGAGGGAACCGCGAAAATCGGGATCAACGACCTGTTTGTGAAAACCGTCGACGGAATAGACGGCATCGAACTGTCCGTAGCGGGCGACGCCCTGGTGCAGGGTGTTCCATGCGCAGTCGTAACCGCCCGGGACGGATCGACACATCATGTCATGTGCCCGATGGGCGGCAAGATCATCGAAGTGAACGCGGACGTGCTTTCCGATCCGTCACTGATCGAAAAGGACCCGTATTTCAGGGGCTGGCTTTACCAGGTTCTGCCTTCTAACCCGGACAGCAACCTGCAGTGGCTGAGTTCGTGAGCGCAATACCTAATCCAGCGACCGCAAGCGGCGAAACTCAGCCGCAGCAAAGGAGACCTCAATGACGTTAACGTCCATTCTGCTGATCGTCGTACCGGTCATCATCCTGTTCTTTTTCCTGAACATGGCCGCGCGGATTCTTTTTTTCCGCTTGCGGGAAATCAAGCGCCTGGCTGAACGCGAGGAAGCGCTGAAGGAAAGCCTGCGAATGGACTTCACCCGCGAGTCGAAAACACTTACCCGGGTCGATGTCGAAGACCCCCGGGCGCGCATTCTTTGCGTCGACGACGAAGAGGTCATCCTTGACAGTTTCCGCAAGATTCTCGTGCTGGACGGGTACAGCGTCGATACCGTTGAAACGGGCCAGGAGGCGCTCGGCCTGATCCAGAGCCGGGACTACGATTTCGTGTTTACCGATCTCAAAATGCCCTCGATGTCCGGGGTCGATGTCGCCAAATCCGTGAAGCACATGCGCCCCGATATCGACGTGGTCATCATTACCGGTTACGCCTCCGTGGAATCAGCCGTCGAATGCATGGCGCACGGCGCCATGGACTATGTCGAGAAACCGTTCTCCGAGGACGAACTGCGCGTGTTCGTGCGGCACGCGCTGATCAGGCGCCAGGAACGGATCGAGAAAGAGCTCAAGCCCCAGGTGAATATCGTGGGGGCCAGCGCAGATTCGAGCGGATACGATGAAGCATTCGCGATTCCCGGCGGTGCCCTGGTTTCCGGAGGCCACTGCTGGGCCGCCATAGCCGAAGACGGCAGCGTCAAGGTGGGGCTCGACGACTTCGCACGCCGGCTTATCGGCCGCATTGACTCCATTGAACTCCCGGAACCCGGAAAATCCGTGGCGGCCGGCGAGGCCCTCTTCCACGTTCGGCAGGGTGAGCGGACCGCGCAGTTCCGCGCGCCGATCAGCGGCAGGATAACCGCCGTCAACAACGCGCTGGCCGGCGAGCCGGTTGGGTTGTCACGACAGGCATACGGTCCCAACTGGATTTGCGCCATCGAGGCCGAAAAGCTGGACGAGGAGTTGCCCGAACTCAAGATCGGCAAATCCGCCGTGGCGTTTTTCCAACAGGACCTGGACCGCTTCCTGGAAATCGTGGGCAAAACCGACACCGGCAAGTCCCCCGTCCCGATCGCATTTTTCACCGGCGCGCTGGAGCGGCTGGACGACGCGACCTGGGACACGGCCACCCGGGCATTCCTGGCGCACTGAATTTCCTGCTGATGGACCGGACCCGGCGACTCCGGGCCCGGGATTCCTCGATCGGCAAACCCGTGCATTTCTGCCCAGGCATTTAATTAATTGTTTAATTAATTTATACTGTTTCCATTGCCGCAAATACCGGAAAAGCGGGATGGAGAACACCGGGGCGAAAACCGAACAGCGACGGACGCGCGGACGCCCGCCCACCGAAGACGAACCGCGTATCCGCGAGGCTATCCTGGACTCGGCCGAAGGCCTGTTCGCCGCAAAAGGTTATGCCGCTGTATCCCTCAGGGAAATCGCCGGGCGATCCGGCGCCACTCCCGCCATGATCCACTATTACTTCGACAACAAGCACACGCTGCTTCGAATGGTGTTTGAGCGGGCCCTCGAACCGATGGCGCAGGCCGTCGCGCGAATGAAGACGGCACCGAGCACGCCGGTTTCGGACATCATCGGCTTGCTGATGACGACACTTCGCAGCCACCCCGCGATGTCCGTTCTGATGATGCGGGAAGTCATGCTGCCCGGCGGCGCGCTGCAGGCGTATTTCCTGGAAGCCATGGCTCCGCGCCTGGGCGGTGCGCTGCCCGGCATTCTCGATACCGAGCGAAGCCGGGGCGGTCTGTCCAGGGAACTGGATCCGGCCGTTGCTACCGTGTTCCTGCTGGCCCTGTCGTTTTTTCCGTTCGTGGCGCGCGACCTGGCCGAGCAGGGCCTGGGGATTTCCTATGACACAGAAGGCCTTGATTCGCTGGCCCGGCATGCCTTGCGAATCGCGGAAAGAGGTTTCAGCCCATGAATAAATCCACCGTTTCTTCACTGGTACTGTTGGCCTTCCTGGTTTTATCACTGTTGTCAGGCTGCGACGCTGTCGATGAACAGCGCATGGTCGGCACGCTCGAGCGGGACCGGGTCGAAATCAAGGTGGAGAACAATGAACCGATCCGCGCCATTCATGTCAGCGACGGACAGGCCGTCAGCGCGGGCACACTGATCCTGGAGCAGGACCCGGAGCGGGCCCAGGCCCTGCTGGCCAGGGCAACAGGCCAGCGCGACCAGGCATCGGCCCGGCTGGCGGAACTGAAACGCGGCCCCCGCGACGAGTTGATACGGGAAGCCCGAGCTGGCCTGGATGCCGCCCGCGCGACACGCATCAACGCTGAAGCCAGCCTGGAACGCACCCGTGAAGTGTTCGAGAAAGGCCTGTCCAGCGAGGGACAGCTCGATTCCGAAACGATGCGCTACGAGACCGCCCTCGCTCAGCAACAGGCAGCAAAGGAAGCGCTCGAAAGGCTGCTCAACGGCACGACCCTGGAAGAGCTGCAGCAGGCGGAGGCCGTGCTGCTGGCGGCACAGGCGGATGTTCGCTCCGCCCTCATCAACCTGGAGAGAAACCGGCTGCTGGCGCCGGTCGACGGTACCGTGGACAAGGTCCTGTACCAGTTGGGTGAGCGGCCCGTGCCGGGCGCCACGGTCGCGGTGCTGCTGGATGCATCACGCGTCTTTGCCCGCGTCTATGTTCCAGCGGAGCTGCGTGCCGCCGTGCAGCCGGGTGAAAAAGTCGACGTCTGGATAGACGGCGTGGAAGGGGTTCAGCGGGGAACCGTGCGATG
The DNA here is from genome assembly GCA_050114495.1 of Lysobacterales bacterium. Classification (GTDB taxonomy): domain Bacteria; phylum Pseudomonadota; class Gammaproteobacteria; order Xanthomonadales; family SZUA-36; genus JABDPF01. The sequence goes on from JASFSI010000033.1 coordinate 5,198, forward strand.
GGTGTCCTCGGACGCCAGCTTCACGCCCTACTTCGCATTGACCCAACACGATCGCAGCCGGCTGAGCTACCTGGCGGAAATCGATCTGCCGAACGCCTCGGACCTGCCGTCCGGATTGCCGCTGGAAGCGGCGCCCCCCGGGGAGTAACGGCAATGGCCGATCTTGCCATCCGTTCGCGCGGGCTGACCAAGCACTTCGGACCCGTTCACGCGGTCAACGGCCTGGATCTGGATATCGAGCGCTCGAAAATTTCAGGTTTCCTGGGGCCCAACGGCTCCGGCAAGTCAACGACCATCCGCATGCTATGCGGGCTGCTGACCCCGACGGCCGGCGAGATCAGCGTGCTGGGGCATGAAATACCGCGCGATGCCGAGGCGTTGCGGCAAAAGGTCGGATACATGACCCAGAAGTTCTCGCTGTTCGAAGACCTGACCGTGGCGGAAAACCTGCGCTTCATGGCGGATGTCTATACCTTGCCGGGAAAGATCCGCAGCCGCCGCATCGACGAGGCGACCGAGCGCTACGGCCTGGGCCGCTTCCTGTCGCAATACGCCGCAACCCTCAGCGGCGGCCAGAAACAGCGCCTGGCGCTGGCGGCGTCCATGCTGCACGAACCGGAATTGCTGTTCCTGGACGAACCGACCTCGGCCGTCGACCCCGAAAACCGGCGCACGTTCTGGGAAATCCTGTTCGATCTCGCCGCCGGCGGCACGACCATCCTGGTCTCCACGCACTACATGGACGAGGCCGAGCGCTGCCACTCGATCGCGATCCTGGACCTGGGTGTGCTGGTGGCCGCAGGGACGCCCTTGGAGCTTTCCGAACAGATCAACGCCCAGGTGATCGTCGTGGAATCCGATGCGCCGCGCAAAACCGGAAAACTGCTGGCCCGGGAAAAATTCGTGCACAGCACCGCGCAGATCGGCAACACCCTGCGCGTGCTGGTGGATCGCGATATGGATGACGCCGCCGGAAAAACCTGCCGCGCCGTGACCGGGGCCGGGCTGACGCTGAAAGACTGCAGGCAGGTCAAACCAAACCTCGAGGACGTCTTCGTCGCGGCCACTCAGGACCGCAAGGCGCAGCGGGAAGCGGCGCCATGAGGTCCCTGCGGCGGATCATGGCGGTCGTGGTGAAAGAGGTGCGCCAGCTGCGGCGCGACCGGCTGACCTTCGCCATGATCATCGGCATTCCGACCATGCAGCTGCTCCTGTTCGGCTACGCGATCAATTTCGACGTGCGCCACCTTTCCGCCGGGGTCGCGGACCTGTCCGCCACCGCGGCTTCACGGCAATACGTGATGCAGCTGGCCAACAGCCAGGTCATCGACATCGACCACGTGGCGGCAAGCGCCGAGGAGCTGGAGCAGCTGATGCGCCAGGGCCGCATCAGCGTCGGTGTCTACGTCCCTTCCGATTTCGAGCGCCGCCTGCAACAGGCGGACCGCGCCGCCGTCCATATCCTGGTGGACGGGTCCGACACCGTGGTGCAGGCTGCCGCAGCCCTGTTGACCGGGCCGGCGCGCGCTTCGCCCTACAACGACCAGCCGCCGCTGGCGGAAATCAGAACGTACTACAACCCCGAGCGCCGCTCGGCGGTGAACACCGTGCCGGGCCTGATCGGCGTCATCCTGACCATGACGATGACCATGTTCACTGCGGTGGCCATCGTGCGCGAACGCGAGCGCGGCAACCTCGAGCTGCTGATCACCACGCCGGTCCGCTCCTGGGAACTGATGCTGGCCAAGATACTGCCTTACGTGTTCATCGGGCTGGTACAGGTGTCGCTGGTGCTGCTGCTGGGCAAATTCCTGTTCCAGGTGCCGTTGCGCGGTACGCTGATGAACGTCTACTGGGTGAGCCTGCTGTTCATCATCGCCAACCTCGTCCTGGGCCTGCTGATGTCCACTCTCGCACAGACCCAGTTCCAGGCCATGCAGATGACGTTTTTCATTCTGCTGCCGTCCATCCTGCTGTCCGGCTTCGTCTTTCCCTTCGACGGCATGCCGGTACCGGCGCAGTGGATCGCCGAGGTGCTGCCGATGACGCATTTCATGCGCCTGATTCGCGGCGTCGTCCTGAGAGGCGCGGACCTTTCCGAGCTCGCGGTTGAGCTCGGTATTCTCGGCGGTTTCATCGCGGTTGCGATGACGGTCGCCATCGCGCGGTTCCGAAAGCGTCTGGACTGAACACTTTCACCAGTGGGCGCCATCACCGATACTTCACAACGGGCGGTTTACACTAGTTTAAAAATGACTGACCGGACAACGACATGCCCCTGATACTGCTCATCGAAGACCACCACGATATCGCCGAGATGGTATGCGACCACCTGGAATACCGCGGTTACGAGGTCGACTATGCAGCGGATGGCATCACCGGCCTGCACCTGGCGGTGACCGGCGAATTCGATGCCATCATCCTGGATCTGATGCTGCCGGGCATGGACGGACTCGATATCTGCCGCAAGTACCGCGGCGAGGCGGGCGGCAGGAAACCAATCCTGATGCTGACCGCGCGCGACACGCTGGAAGACAAGGTCACGGGCCTCGACGCGGGGGCAGACGATTACCTGATCAAACCTTTTGAGCTCGAGGAACTGGACGCACGCCTGCGCGCGCTGCTGCGGCGGGCCGGCGGCGACATCGCCCCGGAGATGCTGCGCGTCGGTGATCTCGAGTTCGACACCGGCACACTGGAGGTCCGGCGCGGGGGCCGCAAGCTGACACTGACCCCGATCGGCATGAAGCTGCTCGAGGCCCTGATGAAAGCTTCGCCGCGCGTGCTCAGCAAACGGGATCTCGAGCGCGAAGTATGGGACGACTACGTTCCCGACAGCGACGCCCTGCGCAGCCACCTGTACAACCTGCGCAAGGCGATCGACAAGCCCTTCGATCGCGCGCTGCTGCACAACGTGCCCGGCATGGGCTACCGGCTGACGGCGGCCGACGATGCATAGCCCCGGTCTGACCGGCCGGCTCGGCCGCGAACTGCTGCGCCAGGCGGTCCTTATCAGCATCGCCGTTGCAGTGAGCATGTTCGTCGCCGGTCTGATGATCGAAGACGTGCTGATCGAGCAGGCGCTGGAGGGGGAGGCCGACTACTACTGGCAACGCGTCGACAGCGGCCAGGACAGCCTGCCCGACACGCAAAACCTGACCGCTTACCGCGAGGGCCATGGCAACGGGGTCCCGCCGGAGATGGAACGGCTCAAAGCGGGCATGCACCGCCAGGAGTCGCCGCGGGAATCGGTGGTCTTCGTAAGCGAGCGCAACGGCGAACGGCTCTACCTGCTGTTCGAAGCCGAGCAGGTCGACAAGCTGGTGCTGATTTTCGGAACCATCCCGCTGGCGCTCGCCCTGATCGTCATTTACGTCTCCACCTGGCTGGCTTACCGGGTTTCCCGCCGGGCCGTCTCGCCCGTGGTCAGCCTGGCGCAGGCCGTGCGCCGCCTGGATCCGGAATCGCCGAACCCGAAGATGCTGAATGCCAGTCAAATCTCGGCCGCGGACGATGACGTGCGCGTCCTTTCCGGCGCGCTCGAAGACCTGGTCGTGCGCATCGGCGAATTTACGGAACGGGAGCGGCACTTCACGCGCGACGCCAGCCACGAACTGAGGACGCCGCTGACGGTGATCAAGATGGCGCTCGACCGCCTGGATCGGGACCCGGACCTCAGCGAAGAAACCCGCAAGAATCTCGAACGCATTCGCAACTCGGCCGAGGACATGGAAAGCCTGACGCAAGCCTTCCTGCTGCTCGCCCGGGAACTGGAGCAGGGCCTGGCCCGCGAATGGATCGACGTGAACCGCGTGGTCGAGACCGAGCTCGAGCGCGCCCAGCTGGTGACTTCCGGCACCGCCGCCTGCCGCGTCGAGAAACGCAATGAACTGTGGGTTTTCGCTCCGGAGAAAATCCTGGAAAGCGTGATCGGCAACCTGCTGCGCAACGCCGTGGCCTATACCGACCAGGGTGAAGTGCGCGTCATCATCGAGAATGACAAACTGGTGATCGACGATACCGGCCCCGGCATGTCTGATGAGGAAGTCGGAACTTTGTTCAAACCCTTCACGCGCGGCCAACGCCGGCGCGGTGGTTTCGGAGTGGGACTGACCATCGTCAAGCGCCTGACGAGACGCTTCGAATGGCCGCTCAGCGTGGAATCCGAACCGGGCCGCGGCACCCGCGTGGAAATCCATTTTCCGGAAGCGCGGCAGCGCCGCGAAACACGACCGCAAAACTGAGCGTCACCTTTCACAGCTTCTTCACAGCAAAACGACAGCCCCTTCACCTGCCGGCAGGCATGATCCACATGCAAGATCGATGGCTGCCCGCTACGAGGCGGCTGCCGCGGCCGGCGCGGATTGACGCCGGGTCACGGACCAGATTATCAATCCACGACTATTGGAGAAATTGAAATGCACAACCGTTCAAACACGTTTCTGAAAGTAATCGCGGGAGTTTCCCTCTTCATGGCCTCGGCGCTTTTCGCCTCGGCAACCGCCGTCGCCATGGATCACAAACACGCGGAAAAGGATATCGTCGATACCGCTGTCGCTGCCGGTGACTTCAACACCCTGGCTGCGGCACTGGAAGCCGGCGGCCTGATCGGCACCCTGAAATCGGAAGGGCCGTTCACGGTGTTCGCACCGACCGACGCCGCTTTTGCCAAGCTGCCCGCCGGCACGGTGGAAAGCCTGCTGCTTCCGGAAAACAAGGACAAGCTGGTCGCGATCCTGACCTACCACGTGGTGCCCGGCGCCGTTAAGGCGGCCGATGTCGTCACGCTCGACAGCGCGACCACGGTCAATGGCGCAGACGTGAGCATTCGCGTCGAAGATGGTTCGGTTTTCGTGAACGATTCGAAGGTCGTGGCAACGGATGTGATGGCCAGCAACGGCGTCATCCATGTTGTGGACACCGTGATCCTGCCTGAATAATCGAAACCGGAAACAATTCAAAAAAGCGCCCCGCGGGGCGCTTTTTTTATTCCGGCATATGCGGCGGGTCGGGATCGTAAAGCGTCTCGTCGTCGGACTCGGGTATCTTTTCACGCCAGGCGATCAACAGGTCGAGGTGTTCCTGCTCCTCCGCCGCAAACTCGGCCGCCAGTTCGCGAACGCCTTCATCCGGAGCGTTCGCAGCGATGTCGGCGTAGAAGTCACGTGCCCGCTTCTCGTTTTCC
>JASFSI010000034.1:0-10151 GCA_050114495.1 Lysobacterales bacterium
GGAACGGGTGACATTCAGCTGACGCTATCGCAGAACATACCGGTTGCCGGCAGCGTCGTGGTGACCACACCCCAGGACATCGCCACGCTGGATGCGCGCAAGGCGGTGCAGATGTTCCGCAAGGTCGAGATGTCCGTGCTGGGTATCGTGGAGAACATGAGCACGCATGTCTGCAGCAACTGCGGCCACGAGGAAGCGATCTTCGGCACCGGGGGCGGGCAAAAAATGGCCGAACAGTACGACCTTCCGCTGCTCGCACAGCTTCCGCTGAACATGCAGATCCGCGAGGATCTCGACCGCGGCATGCCGACCGTGGCGACCGACCCGGATTCACCCATTACCGCGAGTTATCGCGAGATGGCACGCCACGTGGCAGGGCGCCTGGCCGCGACGCCGCGCAGCCTGAGCCTGAACGTCGCGTCGATCAACGTGCACAACAGCTGAGGCCGGGGAAACGGTTTTATGAGCATCAAGGCGGACCGCTGGATCCGGCGCATGGCCGAAGACCACGGCATGATCGAACCGTTCCAGGCCGGGCAGGTCCGCTGCCTGGAGGACGGCGAGCGCTGTATTTCCTACGGCACTTCGAGTTACGGCTACGACGTGCGCTGCGCGCCGGAATTCAAGATCTTCACCAACATCAACTCGGCCGTGGTGGACCCGAAGCACTTCGACGAAAACAGCTTCGTCGATTACCGGGGCGAAGTTTGCATCATTCCGCCCAATTCCTTTGCGCTGGCCCGCACGGTCGAGTACTTCCGTATTCCCCGCAACGTTCTGACGATCTGCCTGGGCAAGTCGACCTATGCGCGCTGCGGCATCATCGTGAACGTCACCCCGCTCGAACCCGAGTGGGAGGGGCACGTTACGCTCGAGTTTTCCAACACGACGCCGCTGCCGGCAAAAATCTATGCCAACGAGGGTGTCGCGCAGTTTCTGTTTTTCGAGTCGAACGAGGTGTGCGAGCAGTCCTACGCGGACCGTGCAGGCAAGTACCAGGGTCAGACCGGGGTGACGCTGCCGAAGGCCTGATTCGTCCGCCGCCGCCGGGCTTCAGAGCGGCGGCTGCTGGATCAGGTCCGCGTATACCTGCGAGACGACGTCGCCCCGCTGGACTTCGAGTTCGACCCGTGTGCCGGGGGGTGACAGGGAAATCGACAGCAGAAAACGGGCTGCGTCCGAAACCGGCTCGCCGTTCAGCGAGAGAATGATGTCTCCCTGCCGGATGCCCGCGTTCCACGCCGGGCCGTCGCGCTGCACTTCCTTTACGCCGATACCGTTCTGCAGCAGGCTGCCATCCGGCTGCTGTGCCGGTCTCAGGTTGCTGTAGCTTGCCCCCAGCCAGCCGCGGCGCACCTCGCCGTAGTCGATGATCTGGCGCATCACGTCAGCCGCCAGGCCGACCGGGATGGCGAAGCCGATATTCTCCGCGTTTTCGGTCGCTTCGACGCGGCGGGCGTTGATGCCGATCAGTTCGCCATGCGTATTGACCAGTGCGCCGCCGCTGTTGCCCACGTTGATCGCCGCATCGGTCTGGATGAAGTCCTGGTAGAGCAGGGAACTCAGGTTGTTGCGTCCGATGGCGCTGACAATGCCCATGGAGACGGTATGGCTCAGGCCGAGCGAGTTGCCAATGGCCAGCACCACGTCCCCGACACGGACCTCCCTTTCCGGGTTAATGGACGCCACGGGCAGCCCCTCCAGTTCGACCTTGAGCACGGCCAGGTCGGTTGCCGGATCGGCGCCGATGAGTTGTGCCGGTATGATCCGATCGTCCCACAGCACGATGCGGATTTGCTGCGCCTGGCGAATGACGTGGTAATTGGTGAGGATATAACCGTCCGCGCTTAAAATGACACCCGAGCCTTCGTTTACGAAACGCCTCAGCTGGTAAAGGTAATACGCCGAGCCGGAACGGGACACCTGGGGTCCCGGAACCGGCAGTACCGAGCGCGTATTGATGCTGACGACAGCCGGTGCTGCGCGGTCCACAGCCTGCGCGTAAGAGCTTGGTCCGGAAGGGATTTCTGTGGTTTCGTCGTCGTTCCGGTCGCGTCCGTTCATGGCGGCGGGCCAGAGGTAAACGATCACGAAGGCGATCGCCAGGCCGGTCACGATCGCACGCATGAGAAAGCCCAGCAATTGGTTCAATGTCGTCATATTTTCAATTCTATTCGCTTAATCCGTTGTTTGACATGAGTTCTTTCGGATAAAATACTTTTCTTTAATGTAAGGGTTGGAGGCTCGTTTCGGACGGTCTCACGGCGTAATGCGACGCTCGGGATTTCACGCTTTCGCTCCTTGAATACTCTGAACACAAAAACCTCTCAGGGTTCGCACCCATCTGGAGAAACGCATGCCAAGTGATGGCGTAAACAAAAACCGGCGCCGGTTTCTGGTGGCCGCCACCGCCACTGTAGGCGCCGTGGGCGCAGGATTCGTAGCTGTTCCGTTCATCAAGACCTGGAAACCCAGTGCCCGGGCCCGCGCGGTGGGCGCGCCGGTCCAGGTGCCGCTGGATGGTCTCGAACCCGGCCAGATCCTCAAGGTGCAATGGCGCGGGCAGACGATCGGTATCCTGCGCCGCAGCGAAGAAACACTCGGACTGCTGCCTGAAGTGGACGCTGATCTGCGCGATCCGCAGTCGCAGGAGTCCGATCAGCCCGAGTACGCCCAGAATGAAGGTCGTGCGCTGAACGAAGAGTATCTCGTCGTGAACATGCACTGCACGCACCTGGGCTGTATTCCCCAGATGGTGCCGGAGGTTGGGCCGCAGCCGTTTGAAGAGAACTGGAAAGGCGGTTTTTACTGCCCCTGCCACAAGTCCAAGTTCGACCTGGCGGGCCGCGTCTACAAGGGCGTGCCGGCGCCGACCAACCTGCGCATTCCCCCCTACAGCTACATCGATGACTCGACACTGGTCATCGGCGTCAACCCTGAAGGAGCCGTCTGATGGGCAACGACAACACCCGCGAAAAGAGCGGCAACGCGCTGCTGGACTGGTTCGACGCCCGCTTGCCGATCACCCCGTTCTGGAAGAACGTGATGACGGGCTATTATGCGCCCAAGAATTTTAATTTCTGGTATTACTTCGGCGTGCTGTCACTGGTCGTTCTCGCGATCCAGATCCTGTCGGGCATTTTCCTGACCATGCACTACAAACCCGACGCCGAACTCGCTTTCGCTTCCGTCGAATACATCATGCGCGACGTCGAGTGGGGCTGGCTGATTCGCTACATGCATTCCACCGGCGCCTCGTTCTTCTTCATCGTCATTTACCTGCACATGTTCCGTGCCCTGTTGTACGGCTCGTACCGAGCGCCGCGGGAACTGGTCTGGGTGTTCGGCATGCTGCTCTACGTCGCCCTGATGGCTGAAGCCTTCATGGGCTACGTGTTGCCCTGGGGCCAGATGTCCTACTGGGGCGCCCAGGTCATCATCAACCTCTTTGGCGCGATTCCCTGGATCGGCGAAGGTCTGACGGAGTGGATTCGCGGCGACTATTTCATCTCGGACGCCACCCTGAACCGTTTCTTCGCGCTGCACGTGATCGCGCTGCCGCTGGCCCTGCTGGGCCTGGTTCTTCTGCACCTGGTCGCGCTGCGTGAAAACGGTTCAAACAACCCCGACGGTATTGAAATCAAGGCCAACAAGGATGAGAACGGCATCCCGGTGGATGGCATCCCGTTCCATCCCTACTACACGATCAAGGACACCTTCGGCATCGGCGTTTTCCTGATGCTGTTCGCGTTCGTGATTTTTTTCTGGCCGGAAGCCGGCGGACTGTTCCTGGAACATGACAATTTCATTCCGGCCGATCCGCTGGTGACGCCTGCGCACATCAAGCCGGTCTGGTACTTCACGCCTTACTACGCGATCCTGAAGGCCGTGCCCGACAAGCTGATGGGCGTGATCCTGATGGGCATTTCGGTCGGCGTGCTGTTTCTGCTGCCGTGGCTGGATCGTTCTCCCGCCAAGTCCATTCGCTACAAGGGACTCTGGTACAAGATCCTGCTGGCGCTGTTCGTTATCGCCTTCATCCGCCTCGGCATGCTGGGCATGGCGGAAGGCACTCCGGCACAGACCGTCGAGATGAGGATCTGGACCTTCGTGTATTTCTCCTTCTTCGTCCTGCTGTTTTTCCTCAGCCCGAAGGCAAAAACCAAGCCGGTACCCGAGAGGTTGACCCACTGATGAACATGAAACCTTTCGCAGTCATTTTCAGCCTGGCCATCCTGCTGACAGCCCCGTTGCCCGGATTTTCCGCCGGTGGCGGAGACCTGATGCACGCGGACACCAATGTTCGGGACACGGCCTCGGTGCAGCGCGGTGCGCGGTTGTTCGTCAATTACTGCCTCTCCTGCCATGACGCTTCGTACATGCGCTACAACCGTTTGGTCGAGGACCTGGGCCTGGAAGAGGACGACGTCATGGAAAACCTGGTGTTCTCGGACGCCAAGATCGGCGACAAGATGGAAATCGCCATGCGGCCGCAGGACGCTGCAGCGTGGCTGGGCAAGGCGCCGCCGAACCTGTCGCTGGTTGCGCGCTCACGCGGCACGGACTGGCTGTACACCTACATGATGACCTTTTACGAAGACGAAACCGGCGGCTGGAACAACCTGGCGCTTCCCAACGCTTCGATGCCGCATGTGATGTGGCAGCTTCAGGGCATCCAGAAGCCCATGTATGCGCGGAATGATGCCGGCCACGAGGTCATCGATCACCTCGTCGTCTACGAACCCGGTCTGCAGTCGCCCGAAGAATACGAGGCGACCGTCAATGACCTCGTGACGTTTCTGGAGTACCTGGCAGAGCCCGCAAAGCTCAAGCGCACCAACATCGGCATCTGGGTGCTGCTCTTCCTTGGCCTGTTCACCGGGGTCGCCTACTTGATGAAATCGGAATTCTGGCGGGACGTTCACTGAGCACAAGGAAATAATGGTCCGTGCCGCCAGCGCGGCTGCGGGCCCTGAATAATCAGGAGAATATTGTGGTATCAGCAGTTCGAGGTCGTTCGACCATGGCTTTGTATTCATCCGAATCTTCACTCGACTGTCACCGGGTGCGCTTCGTTCTTGCCGAAAAAGGGATCAATGTCGATATCGTCTACGTATCCCGGGACGAGTCCGCTGCAGCCGACCTGGCTGAGCTGAATCCGTACAACGAGACGCCCACCCTGGTGGATCGCGACCTCGTTCTTTACGACGCCGGCGTCATTAACGATTATCTCGACGAGCGCTATCCGCACCCGCCGCTGATGCCGGTGGATCCCGTTTCGCGGGCACAGCTGCGGCTCGTTCACCACCGTGTACAGAAGGATTGGTATGCGCTCGCCAAAAAGGTCGAGCGTTCCAAAGGCAAGACCAGGGACACGGCGGCGAAGCAGCTGAAGGAAAGCATTCTTGCCGCGAACGACCTGTTCAAAATGTCCGAATACCTGCTCAGCGATGAATTGAGCCTGGTGGACTGCACGCTCGGCCCCCTGCTCTGGCGGCTTCCCGACTACGGGGTGAAACTCGGCAAACCGGGGGCCTCCGTGGAGGCTTATGCCCACCGCCTGTTTTCGCGCCCGTCATTCAAGACCAGCCTGACCCAGACTGAAAAGGACCTGGCCCTCCCGGGTTCCTGACAGGCAGGTTTCATGACCGGGGAGATGACGCCCAACCGCCCGTATCTTCTGCGCGCGCTGTATGAATGGATCGGCGACAACGGAATGACGCCGCACGTGCTGGTGGATGCGGACATGGACGGCGTCGACGTTCCCGAGCACTCGATACAGAAAGGCAAAGTCATCCTCAACATCGATCCGGCCGCCGTTCGCGACCTCCACCTGGGTAATGAGTGGCTGACGTTCAACGCCCGGTTCTCGGGTCGGTCCTGTGACGTCGTCGTTCCGGTCGATGCGGTGCTGGCCATTTACTGCAAGGAAAACGGTCAGGGCATGATGTTCGCCCAGGAAGAACCGACCGACGACCCGGACGGAAGTGACGATACCTCCGGACCGGGAAAGCGTCCGCACCTGGAAATCGTCAAGTAGCTCCGCCTGCTACAGGTGCTGGATCAGCGGGCCGTCTGCCGTCTCGATGACCGTTACCGGGCGGTGTCCGGGCGCCAGGATCACGCTGCCGCCGTGGTGCAGGATTCCCTGGTGAGCGTAGTCGAAGCGGTACCTGAGTCCCCAGGCGTTCACGGGGTCCTGCCTGCGCAGTTGGACCGAACTGAGCATGACCGTGTCGTCCATCAATACCAGCCCATGCTCCCGGCAGGTCGCCGACGCCGCCGCACGGGCCGTTTCCTTGCCTTTGAGCAGCCGCCACCAGGCCACGGCGGCAAGACCGAGGGTAGTAAACAGCAACAGGCCGGCGATGCTCATTTGCGCACGCCTTTCGGCGCTTTCAGCAAGGCCAGCGTGGCGCCCGTTCCGCCGTCAACCGGGCGGCAGGACGCGTAGGCAACCACCCGCGGGTGGCGAAACAGGACGCGGTTGGTCATTACCTTGAGTTGGGGCAGTCCGCGAGAGCGCAGTCCCTTGCCATGAACGATGCGCACGCAGCCGTGGCGGCGTTCCACTGACCGTTCGATGAAGTCGAGCAGAACCTGCCTGGCGGTGTCCACGGTCATGTGGTGGAGGTCAACGGTATCGGCAATGCTGTAGTACCCGCGCCGCAGGCGCCGCATCGTGCGCGGCGGGTAGCCGGGTTTCAACCACTGCAGCTCCTCGCCGGTCTCGGGTTCATCGACCGCGTCCAGGTCGAGCAGGGAGGCCAGCGTTTCGCGATCGTCGAGTTCCTGCTGAAAGGCGCGCGGCGGAGTCTTTGCCGGTTCGGGCTCTATTCGCCCGGAGTGGCGCAAAGGGGTTACGTCGGCCATGGCGCGCCGAAAGCAGTTGTCGTCTTCGTTGTTGTCGTTCGAACTCATTTCAGTCAACCTGTCCACGCCGTACAATAACGCAACCGAGCGCAGTGAGAACAGCGATGCACTTTCTGATCAGCAACGACGATGGGATCGAGGCCCCGGGGATTCAAGTCCTCTCGGAACACGTACGCCGCCTGGGAACGGTGACGATCGTCGCGCCTGAACGCAACTGCAGCGGTGCCAGCAATTCGCTGACACTGGACTCTCCGGTCCGCATCGACCAGCTCGGGGAAGCCACTTATCGGGTCAGGGGAACCCCCTCGGACTGCGTGCACATCGCACTGACCGGCTTGCTCGAGGACGATCCGGACATCGTGGTTTCAGGCATCAATGCCGGCGCCAACCTCGGTGACGACGTGATTTACTCGGGCACGGTTGCGGCCGCCATGGAGGGCCGCTTCCTGGGCTTTCCGGCCATCGCGGTTTCCCTGGTCTTCAAGGACCGGCCCCGGCATTTCGAAACCGCGGCCCGTGCTGTCGTGCTGCTGATCGAGCGCCTGATGACGGTGCCGCTGCATCCGGATACGATTCTCAACATGAACGTGCCCGATGTACCCTGGAAAGAGATCGATGGTTTTGAAGTGACCCGGCTGGGTTATCGTCACCGCGCGGAACCCGTGGTCAAGATGGACGATCCCCGCGGGCGTCCGATGTACTGGATCGGCCCGGCGGGTGAAGGCCAGGACGCCGGCCCCGGAACCGATTTCCACGCCATCGCGAACAGGCGCGTTTCCGTCACGCCGATTCACGTCGACCTGACCCGCTACCAGGCGCTGGACCAGGTCAGCAGCTGGGTGTCGGAGATCGACAAGGACGCTGAGCCGGGATTCGGGGAGGGTTGATGATCCAGCGGCGAAAACCGGCCACCGCCAACCCGGGAATCGGGATGACCTCGCAGGGAACGCGTGACCGCCTGGTCAGCCGCTTGCGGGAGAAGGGCATCAGGGACGAACGCGTGCTGCATGCGATCGCTGCCACGCCCCGCCACGAATTTGTCGATGAGGCCCTGTACAGCCGTGTCTACCAGGATACCGCTTTGCCCATCGGGAAGGGTCAGACCATTTCCCAGCCCTGGGTCGTCGCGCGAATGACCGAAGCGCTGCTGGATGGCGGTACTCTGGAAAAGGTGCTGGAGATCGGCACCGGTTCCGGCTACCAGGCGGCCGTGCTCGCCGCCCTCGTGAAACAGGTGTTCACGGTGGAGCGGATCGAGGCATTGCTGAAGCCGGCGCGACGCCGCTTTCACAAGCTCAAACTGAACAATATCTACACGCGGCACGCGGACGGGCACCAGGGCTGGCCGAGCCAGGCGCCTTTCGATGGAATCATCGTGACCGCCGGCGCCAGTTCGCTGCCGCTCGAGTTGGTGGAGCAGTTGCGGGTCGGCGGCGTCCTGGTCGTTCCCGTGGACGACGGTCCCGCACAGCGCCTGCTGGCCGTGCGCCGCACCGAGGATTCCTACGAGGAAACCGATCTTTGCGGCGTGATCTTTGTACCCATGCTGCGGGGGCTGTCATGAAGTCGACGAGAAAAAAGACAGGATCGCGCGGTCTCACGGGGCGCCCGACGGTTCTCATTCTGCTGGTGCTTGGCGTCGTTTTCGCCGTCTCCGGCTGCAGCAGGGGGTGGATTCCGGAAGAAGACAGCCGGGCGCGCAAGGATTACGCGCAGACCGGTGACGGCAATTACCGCGTCCGGCGCGGAGATTCCCTTTATGCGATCGCTTTCAATTACGGTCTCGATTGGCGGGACGTGGCGCGCTGGAATGGAATCGAAGCGCCGTACGTCATTCACCCGGACCAGTTGTTGCGCCTTACCGCGCCTGCGCGAAGCACCGTGGTGACGACGCGCGCGGTCGGGCCGGGTCCGTCGGTGAGTGAACGCGATGCCGCCCCGCAAAGCGCGGCCGCGAGAACCGAACCTGCCGCGGTCAAGGCGACCAAACCGGAGCCAAAGAAACCGGCGGTAACGGGCACGGCGGTCACCGCTGAAGACCCGACGGGCTGGAAATGGCCGGTCGAGGGACGCTTGCTGAGCAGTTTCAAGGCCGGTGATCCTTCGCGCAACGGCATCGAGATCGCCGGAGAAGAGGGCCGGCCGATCGTGGCCACGGCCAGCGGCGAGGTAGTCTACAGCGGCAATGGTCTTATCGGCTACGGCGAACTGATCATTATCAAGCACAGCGAGCGAATGCTCAGTGCTTACGCTCACAACCGCGAGCGGCTCGTCGTCGAGGGCCAGAAAGTAAGCGCCGGGGAGAGGATCGCCCACATGGGCCGGGATGAACGAAACCGCGCCATGCTGCACTTCGAAATAAGGCGCAACGGAACACCCCAGGATCCGCTTCGCTACCTGCCGCGCAAGTAGGGTTCATGCGCTTTTCGGCCTGCCGTGCCCGGTCCTTCGATCACGGTTACCGTTCCATTACCTCTTTCAATTAGATGCACTTTTTTGCATTATTTGTGGTAGATTCACGCATCGTTTTGTCGAATTTGTCAGTTGATGGCAAGCCGAAACCGGTCCCTGAGGACGTTTCGGTGCAGCGGCAATGAGCCGGGGGAGGGTGGATGCCGGGAGCGCAAAAAAGTCCTGGAGAACCGGGTAACGGGCGCAAACGCCAGGCGGGGCCTGATCGCAAGGTCAGCGCTGCCCGCGGTGCCGACCGGGACGTGACCCGGATTTACCTGGGCGAAATCGGACGCGCACCCCTGCTGACCGCAGAGGAAGAAATCCAGCTCAGTCGTGCCGCCCAGGAAGGCTGCATCGCCAGTCGCCAGCGCATGATCGAATCCAATCTCAGACTGGTGGTCAACATCGCCCGTGCGTACGTCAACCGGGGCCTGCCGCTGCTGGACCTCGTCGAAGAAGGCAACCTCGGCCTGATCCGCGCCGTTGAAAAGTTCGATCCCGAGCGCGGCTGCAGGTTTTCGACCTACGCCACCTGGTGGATTCGCCAGGCTGTCGAACGCGCCATCATGAACCAGTGCCGCACGGTGCGGCTGCCGATCCACGTCATTCGTGAACTGACGGCCTGCCTGCGCGCTTCCCGCGCGCTGGAACAGAGCCTGGGCCGGCGCCCGACCGCCGATGAGCTGGCGGAAGAAATGGGTGTCGACGCGGACAACGTCGCGCGCCTGTACGGCCTGAGCGAGACCACGGCTTCCGCCGACGAACCGCTGGGCCGTGATTCCAGGCAATCGGTGGTCGATTCGATCGAGGACGATCGCTTGCGC